>NZ_RZSJ01000019.1:0-24743 GCF_003998025.1 Mesorhizobium sp. M8A.F.Ca.ET.021.01.1.1 | reverse complement strand
CCGCCTCGAACAGCAGAACGCGACTGTCCGGCTCTTCACTCAGTCGTGCTGCAAGCAACGCGCCAGCCGACCCGCCGCCGACGATGACGATATCGGCATCCCGTTCGCGCTCAAAATTCGCCCTGGTCATCATCACTCCATCTGACGCTTGCGTGTTTGGATGGTCGGCATGTCTGGCGACGGCACGGGTGAAGCCCCGCGATCGACCTGCGCTCGGCGGACCGTCGATCCGCAATGTCATGAAGGATTTCGAGCTTTCAGACGGAGCAGCTGTCTTCTGAAAAACTCAAATCGCGCTGTCCATGGACATCTTCGCTGCCGCTTTCGCCTTCAACAGGTGATTCTTCGAGGCTTTGCGCGCGGCCTTCTCATCGCCGGCGGCGATGGATTCGAATATCTCCTTCATCTCCGCCAGGCTGCTTTGTGCCCGGCCTTCCAATGACATCGATCGTCCTCGAAAGAAGCTGATCCTGGCCACCAGGCCACGATGGACTTCCTCAAGAATGGGATTCCCGCAATTCGAGAGTATGATCGAATAGAAGTCCGCGGCGGTCATGACCTGCGCCAGGCTGTCATTGCTGGATGCCGCCTCTTCGAACGCGGAAAGAGACTTCTCGAGTTCAAGCAGCTGCTCCGGGGAAATTCTCGACGCGCATCGTCCCGCCGCCTCGACTTCCAGCAGCTCTCGAACCTCGTAGATGGCGGTTGCCACCTCCCACGAAAGTGACGGTATTGATGGCCCGCGGTTGGGTACAATCTCGATCAGGCGCTCGGCCTCGAGACTGCGCAAAGCTTCCCTCAGCGACGGGCGACTGATGCCGAGCTGTGTGCACAGCTGACTTTCGATGAGGCGGCTTCCCGGCTGGAACACTCCGGAGAAGATGGCGAGCCGTAACTTGTCGACGGTCTCCCGCTGCACCGTCCGTGGCGAAATCCGCAAATTCAAATCTGGAGGCATGGGCAACGTCTCATAGGTTTGAGTCGCAATCTCCGCGGCACCATACGCGACGCGGTGGAAAATAGCCAGATTGTCAAATCTGAAGATTGCAAGAATGTCAGACAATCTTCTTGACGCGCTCCCGGCTGTATGATCCTTTTGAATGAGACGGGCAGTGATGGTGAGGATCATGAACATGGCGGCAGAGATAGCTTGCGACCCATTTGGCTCGCGACGCATCGACACCGGCAGCATCGCCTTGAACGTGCGCGAGACTGGCAACGGCCCGTTGATGCTGTTTTTCCACGGCATAACCTCCAACTCGGCGGTCTTCACGCCGTTGATGGCTCGGCTCTCGGATCGTTTCACGACCGTAGCTGTCGACCAGAGGGGGCATGGCCTCAGCGACAAGCCGGACAGCGGCTACGAGGCGAATGACTATGCTGACGACATTGCCGGCCTGATCCGCACGCTCGACCGGGGTCCTGCCATCCTGGTCGGACATTCGCTTGGCGCGAGGAACTCCGTCACCGCCGCCGTGAGATATCCGGATCTGGTGCGCTCGGTCGTCGCAATCGATTTCACGCCATATATCGAGACCGAGGCGCTTGATGCGCTGGAAGCCCGCGTGAATGCGGGAAGCCAGCTTTTCGAGGATATCAAAGCCATCGAAGCCTATCTTGCCGGCCGCTATCCGAACATTCCCGCCGCTGCCATCAAGATCCGAGCCGAGAGCGGCTATCATCGGGTCCACGGCGGGCTGCGGCCATTGGCGTCGCCCGAGGCCATGGCCCAGACAGCCAAGGGCCTCCGATCAGACCTGGCGCCCGCCTATCGGGACGTGACGAAGCCCGTCCTCATCGTTCGGGGCGAGGCGAGCAAATTGGTTTCGGCGGCGGCGCTGGCAAAGACAAGCCTGTTGCGGCCGGATCTGCCCGTGGTCGTCGTTCCGGGCGCCGACCATTACGTCAACGAGGTTTCTCCCGAGATCACGTTGAAAGCCATCACGAATTTCATCGACGCCTGACGGCCCAGCACGCCGTCTTCTTGTACGCAGCATCAGGATAGAAAATGGCCAATGTAAACAGAACCCAGGGTAAGGCGCGCCGTGCCGAGGTCGCTGGCGGCGGCTTTGCCGGCCTGACAGCCGCCATCGCTCTCAGGCAAAACGGCTGGGACGTCAGGCTGCACGAAAAGAGCTCGGAGCTCCGGGCATTCGGCGCGGGTATCTATCTCTGGCACAATGGCCTTCGCGTGCTGGAGGGACTGGGCGCCCTGGATGATGTTCTCCAAGGTTCGCACACGCCTCCCACCTACGAGACCTGGATGCACAACAAGTCGGTTTCCAAGGAGACGTTCAACGGTCTTCCCTGGCGCATCATGACCCGCAGCCACCTGCACGATGCCTTGGTCAACCGCGCCCGTGCGCTGGGTGTCGACATATCAGTCAACTCCGAAGCGGTCGCCGCAGATCCGGAAGGCCGCCTGACGCTTCAGACCGGAGAGGTTCTCGAGGCCGACCTGATCGTCGGCGCCGACGGCGTTGGCTCCAAGGTCAGGGATTCCATCGGCTTCAAGCAGGACCGATGGGTTTCCAAAGATGGCCTCATCCGGCTGATCGTTCCTCGCAAGAAGAAGGAACTCGGCCACGGCGAGTGGGACAACACCATCGACATGTGGAACTTCTGGCCACGGGTTCAGCGCATCCTCTATTCGCCCTGCAACGAAAACGAGCTCTATCTGGGCCTCATGGCTCCGGCCGCCGATCCGCGGGGTTCGCAGGTTCCGATCGACCTTGAAGTCTGGGTCGAGATGTTTCCTTTCCTGGAGCCCTGCCTGATCGAGGCGGCGAAGCTGAAAACCGCGAGGTACGACAAGTACGAGACGACCAAGCTGGACAGCTGGACAAGAGGCAAGGTCGCCCTCGTGGGCGATGCCGCTCATGCGATGTGCCCGGCTCTTGCCCAGGGTGCCGGTTGCGCGATGGTCAATGCCTTCAGCCTCTCGCAGGACCTGGAGGTGGGCTCTTCGGTCGAGGACGCGCTCGTCGCGTGGGAAAAGCGCATTCGCCCGATCACCGATCGCTGCCAGGCGCTGTCCGGCGACTACGCGGCGAACCGCTCGCTCTCGAAGGGAAACATGTTCACGCCGGCAGCTCTGGAAGCAGCCCGCTACGACCCGCTGCGCGGCGTCTTCTCATGGCCGCAGTAAGCTCGGACCGGCGGTCAACGAATTAATCGGCGCGTGCGGAAACTGCGCGCACCCTTCAGGAGATAAAGATGAACTATTCCAGTGAAGTCGAACGGGACTATGACGTCAGGGGTTGGTACGCCTCGGTCCAGGAAAGCCGGCATGACGGCGGCCAGCCTGGCGAGACCCTCGTCAAAGTCGCGACTGGCGTCGTCATACGCAATCCGTATGCCGGAAAGTTCGTCGCCGAACTGTCCGAGCTGACGAATCCGAGCTCAGCCATCGGTCATGCGCTCGGTGAGCGGGCCGTGGCGCTGCTCGGCAACAGGCCGGTCGAAAGCTATGGCAAGGGCGGTATCGCGGGCACATCAGGCGAACAGGAGCATGTCGTCGCCTGCATCACCACGGTGTTCGGAGATCCGCTGCGGCAGCAGGTCGGGGGCGGCAAGGCCTGGATTTCGTCGGTCAGCAAGGTCGCCGCCGCCGGCACATCCATCGATATCCCGCTTGCCCACAAGGACGAGCTCTACATCCGTTCCCACTATGATGCGGTCACCTTTTCCGTGCCGGATGGCCCGCGCCCCGATGAGCTTTTGATCTGCGTCGCCGTCGCATCGGGTCCGCGCGTGCATCAGCGCGTCGGAGGCAAAACCGTCGCCGACCTCAAGGTCGGTGTCTAGTTCGATCGAAATTGGCGAAGGACGAATTCCATGCCCCTGAACATCAAGGACCTCAAGATCACATCGGCTGATTTCAAGCCGCTCGGAAAATTGCGCGACGAGCATGCCGGCGACAAAGGCAATGTGTTGCCCAGGCTTACGGTCAGCGGCGTGCCGGCAGGCGCGAAGGAACTCGCGGTCATCTGCCATGATCCCGACGCGCCGTTGCCCAACGGCTTCACGCACTGGGTCGTCTACGGCATCGATCCGTCGACCACCGATCTTTCGGACGCGCAGGAAAAATTCCGCGTCGGCCCCAACGGCGCCGGCGGCAAGCAGTATTACGGGCCTCAGCCGCCCGCTGGCCATGGCGAACATCACTACTACTTCTGGGTCTATGCCTTGGACACCCACGTCGAAGGGACACCCACCAGGGAGGAGTTCCTGCAGAAATATGCCGGCAACATCATCGAGCAGAATCGGATCGTCGGCATCTACGAAAACAAGTGAAATCCGCGGCGCCGGCGACCGATAACAACAACAAGAATGGTCGCTGTCACCGCAATGGGAGAATTGGAAATGAGAGACAACGGCCCCGTGCACCAGAAGGTCTTCGAAGAGCTGGTCACAGCGACGAAGATCCTTCTGAACGAAGGCATTATGGATACGTTCGGGCACATCAGCGCCCGTGACCCGGAGGATCCCGAAAGCTTCTTCCTGGCCCAGAAGCTTGCTCCGAGCCTGATTACCGTCGACGACATCCAGCGTTTCAATCTCGACGGCGAGACGTCGGATAACAGACCCTCCTATCTTGAGCGCTACATCCACAGCGAGATCTATAAGGCGCGGCCCGACGTTCAGTGTGTGCTCCACACCCATTCTCCGGCTGTCCTGCCGTACTGCTTCGTCGATACGCCGCTTCGGCCGGTCACCCACATGGGCGCATTCATCGGCGAGTCGGTCCCGGTCTACGAGATTCGCGACAAGAATGGCGACGAGACGGATCTCTTCGGCGGCAGCCCCGGGGTCTGCGCGGATATCGCCGAAAGTCTCGGCAACCAGACCGTGGTCCTCATGGCGCGGCATGGCGTCGTCAATGTCGGCAACTCAGTGCGGGAGGTCGTCTTCCGCGCCTTCTATCTCGAACAGGAAGCGGCAGCGCTCACGGCCGGCCTGCGGATCGGCAATGTCAAATATCTGTCGCCGGGCGAGATAAAGACCGCAGGAAAACTCGTCGGTGCCCAGATCGATCGAGGATGGAATCACTGGTCGCAGCGTCTCAGGCAAGTGGGCCTTGCCTGATCCTTGAACATGGCCTGGAAGAGCTTGGTCCGAGCCAAGCTCTCCGGTCTCGATCTCGATAATTCTCTGGCGCCCGAGCGTCAGGCGAAAGCAACAAAACCATGCCGCATGCGGAAAGTTACGACTACATCATCGTTGGGGCCGGATCGGCCGGTTGCGTGCTCGCCAACCGGCTGAGCGCCGACCCCGGATGTTCGGTGCTGTTGCTGGAGGCCGGCGGCTGGGATCGCGACCCCATGATCCACATACCGCTTGGCTGGGGTAAGATCCTGACGGAGCGCCGCCATGACTGGATGTATTTCTGCGAGCCGGAAGACAATGTCGGAGGCCGCAGGGTCGAGTGCGCGCGCGGCAAGGTGATCGGCGGGTCGTCGTCGACCAACGCCATGGCCTATGTGCGGGGCAATCGCGGCGACTACGACCGTTGGGCGGCCAGCGGGCTCCAAGACTGGTCGTACGATAAAGTCCTGCCGTATTTCCAGAAGCAGGAAAGCTGGGAAGGGGGCGGCAACCGTTTTCGTGGTGGCAATGGTCCAGTCAGCACCCAGTTCTGCCGCTACAAGGACCCGCTGATCGACGCCTTTGCGCAAGCCAGCGTCGAGGCGGGTTATCCGCAGACGGACGACTACAATGGTGAGCGGCAGGAAGGGTTCGGCCGCCTGCAGATGACGATTTCGAAAGGCCGGCGCAGCTCGACCGCATCCGCCTATCTGCGGCCGGCCCTGAAGCGGCCCAATCTGACCGTCCTGACCGGAGCGACGGCGACGAAGATCACCTTGGAAGGCACGCGCGCCACCGGAGTGGTGATAAACCATGGTGGCGGCGAACGGACGGTCGTCGCCCGCAAGGAAGTGCTGCTCTCGGGCGGTGTCATCAACACGCCGCAACTCCTGATGCTGTCCGGCATCGGGGCGCCCGAGGAACTCGCGGTACACGGTATCCAGACGCGGGTCGACCTCCCGGCGGTCGGCAAGAACCTGCAGGATCACGTCTCGGTCATCCTCATGTACCGACGCCGGGCTCCGGGCGGCCCTTTCCTTCGCAACATGCGTGCCGATCGGATCGGGTTCGATTTCGCCAAGACCTACTTCACGGGTCGGGGTTTCTCGGGCGATGTTCCCGGCGGCGTTGTCGCCTTCCTGAAAAGCGGTCCGGAACGGCCGTTACCCGATGTGCAACTGCTGTTCACGGCGGCTCCGCTTGCCGCGTGGCCATACCTCAAGCCGTTCAAGGCGCCATTTCCGGACGGTTTCGCCACGCGGATCGTGGCGACGCAGCCTGAAAGCCGGGGGGCGGTGAAACTGGCCTCGGCCGATCCTCTCGCGGCGCCGCTGATCCATCAGAATTTCCTCGCTTCGCCGAAAGACTGGGAATCCCTTCGGGCCGGTTTCCGGGTGGCGAGGGATCTCGCGGCGCAGCCCTCCATGCAGCCCTTCATCGAGGCGGAGTTCTTTCCCGGTCCCAAGTGCCAGAGCGACGACGAGATCGACGAGCATATCCGCAAGACCTCCATCACCGTGCATCATCCGGCCGGGACATGCCGGATGGGGGCCGATACGGCCTCGGTCGTCGACCCGCAATTGCGCCTTCGCGGCGTCGACGGCCTTAGGGTGGTGGACGCGTCCGTCATGCCCGACCTGGTCTGCGGAAACATCAATGCGGCGGTGATCATGATTGCCGAGAAAGCCGCCGACCTCATCGCGGCATCAAAAGCAGCAACGGAAAGCAGGGCAGCGTGATGATCCAACGTATCGCCATCATCGGTCTGGGTACGATGGGGCCAGGCATGGCCGCCCGGCTTGCCAGGGGCGGCCTGCAGGTCGTCGCCTACGATGTTGCCCCGGCGGCGATCGAGCGCGCGGGGGCCATGCTGGGCGTCGCCGAGACCGTTCTGGATTCCCTGGGGATCGCGGTGCCTCCGGCCGGCGCCGGAACGGTCCGCTTCACGGATGATATCGCGGACGCGGTATCGGGCGCCGACCTCGTCATCGAGAACGTTCCTGAAAATATCTCGATCAAGGCCGATGTCTATCGCACGATCGACAGCCTGATCGCGTCGGACACGATCGTCGCGTCCGACACGTCGGGCATCCCGATCACCAAGCTGCAGGCGCATATCTCGCATCCGGAGCGGATGGTGGGCATGCACTGGTCGAACCCGCCGCACATCATTCCGATGATCGAGGTGATCGCAGGCGAGAAGACCGCGCCGCGGACCGTGACTGTTATCCGCGACCTGATCCGCTCGATCGGCCTGTTGCCGGTGGTGGTGAAGAAGGACGTTCCGGGCTTCGTCGAAAACCGCGTGCTCTATGCGCTGCTGCGCGAGGCGGTCGATCTCGTCGAGCGCGGTGTCATCGAGCCGGAAGATCTCGACACCTGCGTGTCCTGGGGCATCGGTTACAAGATCGCCGTGATCGGGCCGATGGCGCTGCTCGATATGGCGGGCCTCGATATCTACAAGTCCGTCTCGTCCTTCCTCAACGCCGATCTCTCCAATCGCGACGACGTCGCGCCGATGGTGCTGGAAAAGACGAATGCGTCGAAGCTCGGCATCAAGTCGGGGGAGGGCATGTTCTCCTATACGCCCGAGCAGATAAAGGCGCTGCAAGGTGAGCGGGCGCGCAAACTCGTCGCGGTGCGGCGCATCCTGGAGGGCCGGGAGTAGCCAATGACACATCGTGCTCACAAGGCCGGTCGGATTGGGGCGCCGCATGGAGGACCAAGCCATGCGCGTTGAAACCATTCGTGCAGCCGGCGGCCGGCCGGCCCATATCCGTCACGACGACCTGATCTCCGCCAAGGGCGTTTCGGTGGTCATGGCGAGGCAACTGGTTCTGCAGAACATCGATCTTTCGGTGCCGAAGGGATCGTTTGTTTCTCTCATTGGTCCTTCCGGTTGCGGCAAGAGCACCTTGCTCAAGGTTCTGGCCGGGCTGGTAAATCCGACAAGCGGCAGCGTTTCGATCGCCGGGCTTTCGCCAGTCGAGGCGGCGCGCAAGCGCATGATCGGCCTCGTCTTCCAGGACGCCAACCTGCTGCCGTGGAAGAATGCCGTCGACAACGCATCCATGCTGCTCGGCATCGCCGACAAGTCGCTGTCGCGCGCGGAGCTGCGGGCACGCGGACAGGAGATGCTTGAGCTGGTGGGCTTGGGCGATTCCGCCCACAAGCGTCCAAGCGAACTGTCGGGTGGCATGCGCCAGCGCGTCGCCATCGCGCGGGCCCTGGCGCTCGATCCAGCGGTGCTGCTGATGGACGAGCCGTTCGGCGCGCTCGACGCCATTACCCGCGATTCGATGGGCCAGTCGCTGCTGGAGATCTGGCAACGCACCGGCAAGACCATCGTTCTCGTCACGCATTCGATCGACGAGGCCATTCATTTGTCCCGCCATGTCCATGTACTTGGGATCAAGCCCGGTCGGATCACCGAGAGCCTCGACATTGGCCTGCCCTATCCACGCGATCTGTCGGTGACGGAAGATCCGGAGTTCGTCAGGCTGGTGGTTCAATTGCGCACCATGCTGCGCGCCAGCCATCAACCGGGAGGCGCGTCATGAGCGATCAACCCATCACCAACCTCTCCGAGACGCGGCCTGCTTCCAGCTGGAGTGCGGCTACGGGCAGCTGGCTCCCGGCGGTCATACTTCTGCTGGCGACGATCGTCGTATGGGAAGCCGTGGTGCGGATCTTCGCCATCTCCGCCTACATCATTCCCGCCCCGTCCGAGATCGCGCAGTCGCTGGTCGCGCAATGGGCAACGCTGATGCAGGCGACCCTGGTGACCGCGGGCGAGATCCTGTTCGGGTTCCTTGTCTCCGTCGTGGTCGGCGTCGCCATTGCGCTGGTCATCGTGCGCTTCGACTGGCTGGGGCGAGCGCTCTACCCGCTGGTGGTGCTGTTCCAGAACGTGCCCAAGGTGGCGCTGGCGCCGATCTTCATCCTCTGGTTCGGCTACGGGCTCGCGCCCAAGATCGGCCTGATCCTGGTCATCGCTTTCTTCCCGGTGACATTGTCGATGCTGGCCGGCATGCAATCGGTCGATCGCTCGCTGCTGTCGCTGATGAATTCGGTCGGCGCCAGCCCGACGCAGATCCTGTTCAGGATCCGCGTCCCGCATTCGCTGCCGAGCCTGATGGCGGGAACCAAGATCGCGGCCACGCTAAGCGTGATCGGCGCCATCGTCGGCGAATTCGCCGGCGCCTCGGACGGGTTGGGCTACGTCATCCAGTTCGCCTCGACCCAGCTCGACACCGCGCTGGTCTTCGCGGCGCTGCTGCTCGTCTCCGTGCTCGGCATCGCCTTCTACTACGCGGCCGAAATCCTCGAACGCATCGTGGTGCCCTGGGCACCCAAATTCAGCCAGGCCTAGGCCTCTCGATCAACCACCGACAATAAAAGGGAACAAAAATGCTGAGACGCTCACTTATCAAGGTAGCCACGCTTGCGGCATTTGCCGGGGCGCTTGGCTTCTCGAACGCGGCGCTGGCGGCGGACAAGGTCACTGTCCAGCTCGACTGGGTCGTTCGTGGCAACCACGCCATGTTCTTCGTCGGCAAGGAAAAAGGCTTCTTCGCCAAGAACGACATCGACGTCGCCGAAATCCGCAAGGGTTCGGGTTCGCCGGATGCCATGCGGCTGGTGGGCAACGGGAACGCGGATTTCGGTTTCGGCGATCTTCCCACGCTTGCCGTCGCGCGCTCGCAGAACGTTCCGGTGGTGGCGGTGGCCGCCGTCAACCAGCACTCGCCGCTGGCGATCATGTCGCTCGCAAAGACGGTGAAGCTCGCCAAGCCGGCTGATCTCAAGGGCCTGACCATCGGCATCCATCCGGCGGGCTCGACATACATCTTCTTCAAGGGCTTCCTGGCGGCCAATGGCCTGACCGAGAAGGACATGACGCTGAACAGCGTCTCGCCGCCCTATGAGAGCTATCTGCTTCTGGGCCGGGTCCAGACCGTGGTCGGCTATGTCGACGCCGAGGTGCCCGAACTGGAGGCCAAGGCAGGCGGTCCGGGTTCGCTCAGCATCATGATGGGCGCCGACCATGGCTGGAAGGCTTATGGCTCCGGCCTGTTCACCTCGGAGGCGATGATCAAGGACAAGCCCGACGTCGCCGCCCGCTTCGTCAAGGCTTACAGGGAAGCCTTCGACTATGTCGTCGCCCATCCGGAAGAAGCTGCCGAGATCACGGCAAAGGCTGCTCCGGGCTATGCGGACAAGAAGGATGTGCTGCTGGCGCAAATCAACGCCGACATCGCCTCGACCTTCACCAGCCCCGACACCAAGGACCATGGCCTCGGCTGGATGACGAAGACGCAGTGGGAGGAAACCCTGAAGACGCTCACCGACCAGGGCGTGCTCAAGGCGGCCCTGTCGGCCGACGACGTCTTCACCGACAAGTTCCTGGCGAAGGAATAGGACACGATGTCCCGGGCGGACGCATCAATGAGCGCCTACCGGCACGCCAGGCCGTCCTGCAGCATGCTGCAGGACACCGCGCGCGCGCCCTTGGCGGCGTCGGTGCGGTCGAGCGTGATCTGCGCGCGGGTGGCGTATGCGCGGCCAGACAGGCCGCACCACAGCCGCTCGACCGGCAGGTTCTCGCGCTTGTCGTTGAGAATGGTGAAGGTGCCGGTCTTGGGGTCGAACCAGAGTTCGATGCGAGCGCTCTTGCCCGGCTCGATCGTGGCGATCCCTTCCGAATACCAGTGGGCAAAGTCGGCGTTGCAGGACACGTCTTGCTTGCCCGCATTCGAAATCGTCAACGGCACCATGTCGAGCCCGTCGGTGCCCTTGCGGACAATCACATGGTGCAACTCAACCGCGTTGGCGAGCGATGTGAACGCCAAAATCACGGGAAGGGCATAACGTATTTTCACTTTGCCTGAGCTCCATGGGGTAGTTTTCTCAGGCAGTCTATCTCGCTTCGGCGCAATAACAACAAGAATATTGATTGGAAATTCAAACAGAGAGGGTAATATGTTTAAGATCCTTAAGAGCAGTGTAAGTGCATTTATATTGTGCGGTGTCTTGATGGGCGGCGCGCTTGCCGGCGAAGTCAAGTCGATCGCCATCCTGACGCCCGAAGAGGGCACGGATTATGGCTGGAACCAGCAGGGCATCGATGCCGCCAAGGCAGCTGGCAAGGCCGCCGGTGTCGAGGTGGTGGTGGCCCAGGGCCTCGGCTATGGCGATGTCCGTCCGACACTGCGCGAGCTCGCGTCCGACGGCGCCAGCCTGCTGATCGCGCATGCCAGCGGCTACAACACCTCGGCGCCCGAGATCGCCAAGGAACTGAAGGTTCCGGTGGCGATCGTCGACACGCCGAACGGCCTGGAGAAGGGCCTCGTCGCCGACTACACGCTGAGCGGTCACCAGGGCGCTTATCTGGCCGGCCGTCTCGCCGCCAAGATGTCGCGCTCGAAGTCGGTCGGCATCGTCGTCTCCGGCGAACCGCCATCGTGGAACTCGCAGTCGGCGGCGTTCGCGCAGGGCGTGAAGGCGGAGAACCCGGACGTCAAGATCACCTATGCGGTGATCGGGCCGGCCGCCTACAGTGACGCCGCAGGCGGCAAGCGCGTCACCGAAAGCGTTATCGCCTCGGGCGCCGACATCATCTTCGGCCAGGGCAATGGCTCCAGCTTCGGCATGCTGCAGGCGGTCGAGACGACCAAGGCCGCGGATGGCGACAAGGTCTATTTCATCGACGTCATCGGCGACAAGTCGCCGATCGACAAGGGCTTCCTGCTGTCGTCGGTGGTGTGGAACATCGAACCGGTCTACGCGGCGATGATCGCCGACCTGAAGGCCGACACCTTCGGTACCAAGCACTATTCGATCGGCCTCAAGGACGATTCCGTGCAGTTGCTGAAGACCGCCGCCATCCCGGACAAGGTCTGGGGCGAAATCCAGGCGCTGCGCGAGGACGTCATTTCCGGCAAGATCAAGGTCGAGCCGGTCTATGACGCGGCCGCCGTCAGGGCGCTGATGACAAGCGTCGCCCAGTAAGGCGATCAAAGTCGGCTGCCGGAGGGGCGATCGGTTCGCTCCTCCGGACCATTCCCGTTTTCTGGTGCTGGGCTTTCATGAGCAGTCTTTCTTCATCGCCCGTCGATATCAGCGACATCGTTGCGCTTGAAGGCGTGACCAAACGCTTTCCCGGCATTGTCGCCAATGACGGCATCGACCTGTCGATCCGCCCTGGCGAGGTGCATGTGCTGCTCGGCGAGAACGGCGCGGGAAAATCCACCTTGATCGGCATGCTGTCGGGCCTGCAGCAGCCGGACGAGGGGCGCATCCTTGTCGACGGCAAGCCGACGCCGATCACATCGCCGCGCCATGCGCTGGCGCTCGGCATTGGCACGGTGTTCCAGCACATGATGCTGGTACCCACCCTGACGGTCGCCGAGAACCTGCTTCTTGGCGGGCCGTGGTGGCAGCGTCCCAGGACCGAGGAGCTCGAGGCCCGCGTGGCCGAGATCACCCGCAGCCTCGGCATTACGGTGAAATTGCATGCCAGGGTTTCGGAACTCTCGCTCGGCGAGCAGCAGCAGGTCGAGATCCTGCGCGCCATGGTGCGCAACAGCCGCCTGCTGATCCTCGACGAATCCACCTCGATGCTGACACCGAAGGGCATCGAGGAACTTGGCGCACTGATGCGCCGCCTCGTCGAGCAAGGATTGGCGATCGTCTTCATCACCCACAAGCTCAAGGAAGCGGCCGCCTTTGGCGACCGCATCTCGGTGTTGAAGCTCGGCCGCAAGGTCGGCGAAATACCACCCGAGCGGTTTCGCGCGCTTGGCGAACAGGAGATCATTTCCGAGATCGTGGAGTTGATGTTTGGCAAGCAGAAGGACGATCCCGAAGCGGTCGAACGTCCGGCCCGCGCGGTCGATGCGCAAGCCGCGCCGCTGCTTCAGGTCGCGGATCTCACGGTCGCGCCGACCGACAACGCGCCCGGCCTGTCGTCGATCTCCTTCGACATCCGTCCGGGCGAGATACTCGGCATCGCCGGCATCGACGGCAACGGCCAGAAGCAACTGGCGGAGGCCTTGGCCGGCCAGCGCGTGGCGACCGGTGGTTCGGTCCGGCTGGAGGGCACCGCCATCGAGGGCCTGAGTGTCGGCGAACGCCGCCAGCGCGGTCTTCGCTACCTGACCGACGACCGGCTGGGCGAGGGCACTGTCGGCACGTTCCCGGTCTCCATCAATTTCTTCCTCAAGCAGGTCGGCGCGGCGCCCTTCTGGCGCGGCGGCGTCGAGCAGCGCGCCGAGATCGACAAGCGCGCCGCCGAGCTCGTGCGCGAATACGATGTGCGCACGCCAAGCCTGAAGACGCCGGTCGCGCGGCTTTCGGGGGGCAACATCCAGAAGGTGCTACTGGCGCGCGAACTGGCCGAGGGCGCGAAGGTGGTGATCTTCAACAAGCCGACCTACGGGCTCGATCTCGCCAACACGCTGGCCTCGCGCCAGCGCATCCGCGACACGGCGGCACGCGGCCTCGCCGTACTCCTGATCTCCACCGACCTCGAGGAACTGCTCAGCATGTGCGACCGCATCGCGGTGATCGCCAATGGCGCGCTGGTCGGCACCGTCGCCAATGCCGACGACGCCCGCACCAGGGTCGGCCGCCTGATGATCGGACTTGCCGCATGAGCATCGACACCGCACCCGCCGCCAGCGCCACCGCACTCGATGCCACGAGCGGGGCGGCCACGCGCCGTGACATTCTGCATCGGCTGCTGATGACGATTGGGCCGATCCTTGCCGCTCTCGTCATCGCCGGCTGCATCCTGCTTGCCGTGGGCGTCGACCCGCTCGCCTACTATGGCTATGTGCTGGAAAAGGGCCTGTTCTCGCCGCTCGGCATCCAGCAGACGCTGACGCGCATGGCGCCGCTGCTGTTTCTCGCCGCCGGCCTGATCGTGGCCTTTCGCGCCGGCATGTGGAATCTGGGCGGCGACGGCCAGTTCCTGCTCGGCGCGGTCACCGCGGCCGCAAGCGCTCCGGTGCTGGTGCAGATATTGCCCGCCTGGCTGGCGCTCTTCTGTTCGTTCCTGATCGCCATGCTGGTGGCCATGATCTGGTCGCTGGTGCCGGCGCTGCTGCGCGCCTATCAGGGCGTCAACGAGATCATCACCACGCTGATGATGACGTTCCTCGGCACGTCGCTCGCCAATGTGCTGGTCAAGCTGGTGTTTCGCGATCCAGGCACGACCGTGCCACAGACCCGCACGCTGCCGGTGGAAGACCGGCTGCCGCGCCTGTTTGAAACCACGATCACCAGTGGCCTGCTGCTCGGCCTGGCGGCAATCATCATCGTGCATCTGGTGATGACGCGCACGGCATTCGGGCTGAAATTGCGGATCGTCGGCGCCAACCCGCGCGCCGCGGTTCATGTGGGGCTGGGCGTGCCCGGGCTGACCATTGCGGTCTTTGCCATTTCGGCCGGACTCGCGGGTCTTGCCGGCGCTGTCGACATCATCGGCGTGCAGGGCAATGTCCGCGCCGACTGGAACCCCGCCTATGGGCTGGCGGTCATTCCGGCCGTGTTTCTCGCCCGCATGAACGGCTTTGCCGCGATAGGCTTCGTGTTCCTGCTTTCGGTGCTGTCGATCGGCGGCGAGAGCGCGGCGCGGCGACTTGGCGTGCCCAATCATTTCACGCTGGTGCTGGTCTCCATCGTGCTGATCGTGCTCGCTCTCGCCGAGTATGTCGACCACCGCTATCACCAGTCGAGAAAGGCCTGACATGACCGGGCTGTTCAGCGAAGTCTTTCTCAGCGCGTTGCTGTTTGGCGCCGTCACGGCGGCCATCCCGTTGTTGCTTGCCGGCCTCGGCGAACAGATGTCGGAAAAGGCCGGCGTGCTCAACATCGGCATCGAAGGCATGATGCTGGCCGGCGCCTATCTCGGCTTCGTCGGCGCCTTCTATTCGGGATCGCTGTGGCTGGGCTTCCTCACGGGTGCGGCCGGCGGCATTGCGGTGGCGCTGATCATGGCGCTGCTTTGCGTGCGCATCGGGCTGAACCAGATCGTCATCGGCATCGCGCTGACGCTTGGTCTCGAAGGCCTGACGGCGCTGCTTCACCATTTCCAGTTCTCGCGCAGTTATCCCCGCCTGCCGGCGGCGGACGCAACCGTCATTCCGCTGCTGTCGGACATTCCGATCATCGGCCCGGCCTTCTTCAAGCATCATCTGATCGTCTATCTGGCGGTCGCCCTTGTGTTCGGCATGGGCTACCTCTACCGGCGCACGCAGCTCGGCCTCAATCTGCAGGCCGCCGGCGACAAGCCGGCCGCGCTCGACGTTGCCGGCATCGACGTCATCAGGACCCGAACCATCGCCGTGCTGACGACCGGCGCGCTGGCCGGGCTCGGCGGCGCCTATCTCGCCAATGTCGGGGCGGGCCTGTTCATTCCGTTCATCACCAATGGCGCCGGCTTTCTCGGCATCGTGCTGGCCATGCTGGCGCGCGGACGTCCGATCTGGGTGCTCTTCGGGGCGCTTTTGTTCGGCGTCTGCCTGTCGCTGACCACGGCCATGCAGGTGGCGGGCATCAACATCCCGACCGACGTCATCCAGATGCTGCCTTTCCTGGCGGTGATGATCATGCTGGTGCTGTTCGGGCGGCGGGCCAGCCTGCCGGCGGCGCTCGGCATTCCATACGAGCGCGGCGCGCGCTGACAGAAACCAGATGCGCGGATGGGACCCGCGCCGGAAACGGAGGCAACAATGTCGGATACCAAGGTCTACCTGCTCGACGGCGGCTCGCTCGTCCTCGACGGCTATCATGTCTTCTGGAATCGCGGCCCGGGCGGCGAAGTGCGCTTCCCCGTCTACTCGATCCTGATCGAGCATGCCGAGGGCCGCTTCCTCATCGACACCGGCTACGACTACGACCACGTCATGAAGGTGCTGCCCTTCGAGAAGCCGATCCAGGAAAAGCACCAGACCATTCCCGGCGCGCTGGCGCTGCTCGGGCTGGAGCCCAGGGATATCGACGTCGTCGTCAACTCGCATTTCCATTTCGACCATTGCGGCGGCAACAAGTATTTTCCGCACGCCAAGAAGATCTGCCATCGCACGGAGGTCCCGCAGGCCTGCAATCCGCAGCCCTTCGAACATCTCGGCTATTCCGACTTGAGCTTCTCGGCCGAGGCGGCCGAAGCGCGTGGCGCGACCGCCCAGTTGCTGGAGGGCACGACGCGCGCCAACTCGACCTTCGAGGGCATTGACGGTGACGTCGACCTCGCCAAGGGCGTCAAGCTGATCTCGACCCCCGGGCACTCGATCGGTCATTACAGCCTCCTGGTCGAGTTTCCCAAGCGCAAGCCGATCATGTTCACGATCGACGCCGCCTATACGCAGAAGAGCCTTGAAACGCTTTGCCAGGCAGCCTTCCATATCGACCCGGTCGCGGGCGTCAATTCGATGCGCAAGGTGAAGAAGCTCGCCGAGGATCACGGCGCCGAGCTGATGTACTCGCACGACATGGACAACTTCAAGACCTACAAAACCGGCACGCAGTTCTACGGCTGACCGCCGCCAATCCGGAGACCAAGACCATGCGCTATCTCGAACACGCCGATCCGGTCATCACCCTGACCGCTGGACCGGTGAACGCTTATGCCGAGGTGCTGCGGGGCCTCGGCCGCACCGTGCTTTACGATTACGACCCGGCCTTCCAGCTCTTCTACGAGAAGGTCGTCGACAAGGCGCAGAAGGCGATGCGGCTTTCCAACAAGCCTGTCATCCTGCATGGCGAGCCGGTGCTGGGCCTGGAAGCGGCGGCAGCGTCGCTGATCACGCCCGACGACGTGGTGCTCAACCTTGCCTCGGGTGTCTACGGCAAGGGGTTCGGCTACTGGGCGAAACGCTATTCGCCGCATCTGCTCGAGATCGAGGTGCCCTACAATGAGGCGATCGACCCGCAGGCGGTTGCCGACATGCTGAAGGCGCATCCGGAAATCACGGTCGTCTCCGTCTGCCATCACGACACCCCGTCGGGCACGATCAATCCGATCGATGCCATCGGCGCGCTGGTATCGGCGCATGGCGGCTACCTGATCGTCGATGCCGTCTCGTCGTTCGGGGGCATGAAGACGCATCCGGAGGACTGCAAGGCCGACATCTACGTCACCGGGCCGAACAAGTGCCTCGGCGCACCTCCCGGCCTGACCATGATGGGCGTCAGCGAGCGGGCCTGGGCCAAGATGAAGGCCAATCCGCTGGCGCCGCGCGCATCGATGCTGAGCATCGTCGATTGGGAAAATGCCTGGTCGAGGGAAAAGCCGTTTCCGTTCACGCCATCGGTCTCGGAAATCAACGGGCTCGATGTCGCGCTCGACCTCTATCTCAACGAGGGGCCGGAAGCGGTGTGGGCGCGCCATGCCCTGACCGCCAAGGCCATGCGTGCGGGCGTCACCGCGATGGGCCTGTCGATCTGGGCCGCCAACGACAAGATCGCCTCGCCGACGACGACCGCTGTCCGGACGCCGGATGGTGTCGACGAGAAAGCACTTCGCCAGGCAGCCCGCGCCCGCTACGGCGTGGTGTTTTCGTCGGGTCGCGGCGAAACGCTGGGCAAGCTGACGCGCATCGGCCATATGGGCCCGACGGCGCAGCCGATCTATGCGATCGCGGCACTGGCGGCGCTTGGCGGCGCCATGAATGCGGCTGGCCGCAAGCTTCCGGTCGGCAAGGGCATCGACGCGGCGCTGGCCGTGATCGACGCCGACGCCTGAACAGACATCACAAGATACGTATCGAGGGAGAAATTTCATGACTGAACGGCTTGCGGGAAAGACGGCGCTGGTGACGGGCGCCGCACAGGGCATCGGCAAGGCGATAGCGGCGCGGCTGGCGGCCGACGGCGCGACCGTCATCGTCAGCGACATCAATGCCGAGGGTGCGAAGGCCGCGGCCACCGCGATCGGCGGCAAGGCGAAGGCTGTCGCCGCCGACATTGCCGATCCGGCCTCGGTCAAGGCGCTGTTCGGCGAGATCCACGCGCTGACCGGCGGCGTCGACATCCTGGTCAACAATGCCAGCATCGTGCCGTTCGTCGCCTGGGACGATGTCGACCTCGACCATTGGCGCAAGATCATCGACGTCAACCTGACAGGGACGTTCATCGTCACCCGGGCGGCGACCGACCAGATGCGGGCGGCGGGCAAGGCCGGACGCGTGATCAGCATCGCCTCCAATACCTTCTTCGCTGGCACACCCAACATGGCGGCCTATGTCGCGGCCAAGGGCGGCGTCATCGGTTTCACCCGGGCGCTCGCTACCGAGCTTGGCAAGTACAACATCACCGCAAATGCGGTGACGCCCGGTCTGATCGAGAGCGATGGCGTCAGGGCCAGCCCGCATAACGAGGCGTTCGGCTTCGTCGAGATGCTGCAGGCGATGAAGGGCAAGGGCCAGCCCGAACACATCGCCGATGTCGTGGCATTTCTCGCATCCGATGACGCGCGCTGGATCACCGGCCAGACGCTCAACGTCGATGCGGGCATGATCCGGCATTAGAGGCCATCGACACATCGACGGCCACGGCCGGCAGGTTGCGGGCGACAGGGACCCGCCTGAGGCTATGTGGATCGACTCGACGAAAGCCGGGCTTTCCGTCCTTGTTCGCAGGCCAAGTGGGGCTAGATCGGCCGAACGGCCTCACACACGCCCTGATGACGGTGTTGCGGTAGGCTTCCCCAACCCGATCGGGGTCGCGGCATTCAAAAGACCCACTGCAGCGCGAGGCCGACCACGGACAGTCCCATTGTGACTGTCGCAAGCCATCCGAGAAAGCGAAGCCAACCCTCAACGGGGAATTCGCCCATGATGTCGGAACGCCCGGTCATAAGCATCATGACGACCATTACAGGGACGGCGCATATGCCGTTGATGACAGCGCTCCAGTAAAGCGCCTTTATGGGATCGATCGGCGTGAACATGATCCCCATGCCCAGCGCCACAGCAGCGGCCAAGGTTGCATAAAATGCCATCGCTTCCTTCGGCTTGCGCTCCAGTCCCACTGGCCAACGGCGCGCCTCACCCACGGCGAAGGCGGCCGAGCCCGCCAGAACCGGAACCGCGAGAAGGCCGGTGCCGATAATCCCCATTGCAAAGATCGCAAATGCGAATTTGCCTGCGACCGGCTCCAGCGCCTTGGCCGCATCGGTGGAGGAATTGATGTCGGTCACTCCGGCCTTGTGCAAGGTGGCGGCGGTCGTGACGATGATTGCAATGGCTATCAGGTTCGAAAAAGCCATGCCCACCAAGGTGTCGGCGCGAATGCGCTGGAAGGCGCCCGACGCCTGCCACGGTGCCCATCTCAGCGGCTTGGCCTTCGGGTCGATCTTCTCCTCTTCGACCTCTTGCGACGCCTGCCAGAAGAACAGGTAGGGAGAAATCGTGGTGCCGAGTATGGCCAGAAGTGTCGTGAAAAACGCTCGGTTCCATTCCATGTGCGGAAGAACGACCCCCTTGAGGGCCTCGCCCCATGGGATATCAGCCAGAAACGCAGCCACCACATAGGCAAAGAGGCTCAGCGTTGTCCATTTCAGGACCGTGACGTATCGGCTGTAGTCGAGAAAGACGATCGCCAGAACGCATGCCACGCCGAACGCAAGGACGTAAAGCGAGCTTGGGCCGCCCACCAGCAGTCGCAGCGCATCAGCCATCGCGCTCAGGTCCGCCCCGATGTTGATCACGTTGGCGGCGAACAAAAGCAAGGCTACAAAATACATCAGGGCAGGCGGGTAGTATCGGGAGAGATTGCCGGAAATACCTCGACCTGTCGTCCGCCCTATCCGCGCGGCTATCTCCTGGATCGCGACCATGAGCGGAAAAGTGAATACCATGGTCCAACCGACATTGAACCCCAGCTGGGCGCCCGCTTGGCTGTACGTGCCGATGCCCGAAGGGTCGTCGTCCGAAGCGCCTGTGATGAAGCCAGGTCCGATTGTGCGCAGGAATCGCTGGACTGGCCCTTTTGCCCGAATGTTGCTCTGTTTCCCAGAGACTTCGACGCTCGTGTTGCTCATGCAGGTGCTCCAGAAACGCGGATCCTTCGAGATCCGCTTGAAGCAAAATTCGGCGATCGCCGTTCGGTTCCTTTAGCCATTGCTGAAACGCCCGGCAGTAGCCCCTCAGCGCGCGAGAAATATCATGTCGCCAGCAAAGGAGGCACACTCCAAGCGACAAGATACCAACGGCCGCTTGGGAGAAGCTTTTTTGGCGGGGGGGCAACCGCGGTTTGCGTTCGAGTACCGCCGCCCTTCGCGAGCGTGGACATTTGAGCCGCGCAGTTCGGCGCAACCATCGCGTAATCCGGCTTCAAACCCCACTTCTAGCGATATTCATCTAGAGTTAGTCCGTAGTAGTGTAAGCGAGATGCTGTTTCAGCGATTTATACGATTTTCGCGCGGAATATCTTTAAACCTGTAGGCGCGATCCCTACGTCATTCTCTGTTATGTCTATCAAGGCAACACCGATGTAACATCGCTCACGGCCACGCCTGCCCTCACTGGGGACTCGGGATGCGCGGTCATTTTCCCATACAATGAGCAGCCCAAACGTTCGACACGCCCTTAGCGCGTCGAGCGTGTCGGCGCGCAGTCTCCCCGCGTCATAGATCAACACCAACCGGGTGACCGTCGGGTGAACGAACTCGCGCGCCCCATAGGAGAGAAAAGATGGAAGCCCTACAATATCTCGGCCCGATGGAATGGGTGGCTATCGAGGTGGCCGTGCTCGTCATCGTGCTGGCGATCCTGTTCTGGTGGAGCGGCGTGGTCCGCTACATCCCGAACGACAGGCTCGGCATCTTGGAAAAACTATGGAGTTTTCGCGGCTCGGTCAGCAATGGCTTCATCGCGCTCAACCGTGAGGCAGGCTATCAGCCGGAAGTCGTGCGCGGCGGCCTGCATTTCTTCATGCCGTTCCAATATTCGATGCATCGCGCCAATCTTGTCACCATCCCGCAGGGTCAGATCGGCTACGTCTTTGCCCGTGATGGCAAGCCGCTGCCTCCGACGCAGACACTTGCTTCCAACACCGATGCCGATGATTTCCAGGATGTGCGCGGCTTTCTCGAAAAAGGTGGACAGAAGGGACCGCAACGCAAGATCTTGCGTGAAGGCACCTATGCCATCAATCTCGCACAGTTCATCGTGCTCACCGCCCAGTCAATCCATTCCGTTAATCTGAGCTCGTCGGAACAAAACCTTTTTGCCAATATGTCCAGCATGATCGCGGAGCGGGGCGGCTTTGAGCCAGTCGTCATCCACAATGCCGAGGACATGATCGGTATCGTCACCATCCATGACGGTCCGGCCTTGCCGGACGGCGAGATCATCGCACCGACCGTCGCCAACGATCCGAACGACCCGAACTTCCACAACAATTTCCAGGACCCGGAGAAGTTTCTCGATGCCGGTGGTTACCGTGGCCGCCAGTTGCAGGTGCTGGCCGACGGCAGCTACTTCCTCAATCGCATTTTCGCGACTGTCGAACTGGTCGAGAAGACGATCATTGACGTCGGCACGGTGGGTGTCGTCGTCTCCTATAACGGCCGCCACGGCACGGATATTTCCGGGCAGGCATACCGTCACGGCGAGCTGGTCGAAATCGGCGCACGCGGTGTCTGGTCGACGCCGCTGCTGCCAGGTAAGTATGCGTTCAATACCTATGCCGGCAATATCATCACCGTGCCGACCACCAACTTCGTGCTCAAATGGACGAAGGAGCAGTTTGGCGAACACAGGCTGGACGAGAACCTGTCCGAGGTGTCGTTGATCACCAAGGATGCGTTCGAGCCTGTGCTGCCGCTGTCCGTCGTCGTGCATATCGACTATATGAAGGCGCCACTCGTGGTGCAGCGTTTCGGTGACATCAAGCGACTGGTCGAACAAACGCTCGATCCGATGGTTTCTGCTTATTTCAAGAATATCGCCCAGACCAAGACGCTGATCCAGCTTTTGCAGGAGCGTAGCGATATCCAGCGTAAATCGGGCGAGGAGATGCGGGAGAAATTCAATTCCTACAGCCTCGAGCTGCAGGAAGTGTTGATTGGTACGCCACGTGCCGGCAATGGCCAGAACAGCATAGAGCAAATCCTGATTCAGCTGCGCGAGCGCCAGATTGCGGTCGAAAAGGTCGAGACTTATAAATTGCAGGAGAAGGCGGCCATCCAGGAACGCACGTTGCGTGAGAAGGAGGCGCTCGCCGAACAGCAAGCCAAGATCACGACTTCGGCACTTACCATCGAGATCAGCGAGAACGAGGGCAAGGCGCAACTCGCCCGCACCCGCCAGCAGGCGGAAACCATTCAGGTCACTGCCAAGGCAGAGGCCGAGAAGGTGCGCCTCGGCGGCCAGGGCGAGGCCGACATGATCAAGGCTATCGCGCTTGCCGATGCCGAACGCATCAAGGCGACCGGTTTTGCGGATGCCGAGAGGGTTCGCGCCGTCGGCCTGGCGGAGGCCGAAGCCACCGAGAAGAAGGTCGCGGCCTTCGGCGGCCCGGACTATCAGCTCAACTCGCAGGTTCTCATGCGCTTCGCCGAGGCGATCGAAAATGGCAGGCTACCGCTCGTGCCGCAGATCCAGATCGGCGCTACCGGTGGCGAGAAGGGGGCCGCCAACGGCCTTGTCGAGATGATGCTTTCGATGCTCGTTGCCGACCGGGTTGGACCGCAAATCCTACCGGATGAGGTCCCGGCACCCGTTGAGGAGGAGTGATCGAGGATGGGCCGGTTGGACCGGCCCATTTTGCGCTCTGCCGAAACATGCCGGGATGGGGGCGGCGCCTGCAATCTTGGGCCGCCCTCGACCGTGGCTCTCCACCCAGCGAACCCGCATGCCGAAAAGCGGGCCGCATCAATCGGCCGCCGCAATACAAACATTGCGTGCGATAGTGGGTTTGAAGTGGTAGCGGGAGAGGGACTTGAACCCCCGACCCCAGGATTATGATTCCCGTGCTCTAACCAACTGAGCTACCCCGCCAGGGCGGCGAAAGGCCCGAAATCCGCCTTAAATCGCAAGGCATTTCGAGGCGTTCGCCAAGGTCGGGCGGATATAAGGTTGGGAGGGCGAGCCTGTCAAGCTTCGATGCATTCGATAGGGCCGCATATTCTCGATGGCGAAAAGCTTTGCCGCGCGAACACCTGGATGCGGCCGCCGGGGTTGAGTTCGACGGGGCACGTCGCTATGTCTCGGCCACGAGTTTTTAGAGTTTGAAACAGATGAAGCCGCGCATTGCAGTCCTCGGTTGCGGATACTGGGGCTCAAACCACATCCGCACCCTCAAGGCGCTCGGCGCGTTGCACGCGGTTTCCGACACCAATCGTGCCCGCGCCGAAGGTTTTGCCAGCGAACAGGACTGCCTGGCGATCGAGCCGGACCAGCTGTTCGTCCGCGATGACATCGACGCCATCATCATGGCCTTGCCGCCGCAGTTCCATGCCGACCTCGCCGTGCGCGCCGTCGAGAACGGCAAGGACGTGCTGGTGGAAAAGCCGATCGCGCTGACGGTGGCCGATGCCGAGCGCTCGGTGCAGGCGGCCAGGGACAATAAGCGTGTGTTCATGGTCGGCCATGTCCTGCGCTTCCATCCCGCCTTCGAGACGCTGAAAGGGCTGATCGACAAGGGCGAGCTCGGCGAGGTCCGTTACATCCATTCGCACCGGCTGGGGCTCGGCAAGTTCCATACCGAGAACGATGCGCTATGGGACCTGGCGCCGCACGATCTGTCGATGATCCTGGCCATCACCGGCACCGAGCCGATCGAGGTGCGCGGCGAGGGGGCGGCCCTCCTCGACAATCTCAGCGATTTCGCGCACCTGCATATGCGCTTTCCCAACGGGCTGCGCAGCCATCTCTTCACGTCGCGGCTCAACCCCTATCGCGAGCGCCGGCTGACCGTGGTCGGCACCAAGGCGATGGCTGTGTTCGACGATGTCGAGCCATGGGAGCGTAAGCTTGCGGTCTACCGCCACGCGGTGTGGCAGGACAGCGGCCAGTGGGCGTTCACCACCAACGAGCCGTCCTATGTCGCGGTTGCCCAGGGCATGCCGCTGACCCGCGAGCTGGAGCATTTCATCCAGTGCATCGAGACGCGCGCCGAACCGCGCACCAGCGGCGAGGAAGCGATCAGGGTGCTGCGCATCCTGACCGCTGGCACCGTCACTCACACCAAATCCTGAGACTGTTCGGAAATTCTACTGTTTGGAAATTCTACTGGGGCGGCCATCTGATGGCTGCCTAAAGTGGATTTCGAAACGGTCTTTGAGAGGGTGTTATTCGGCGGGCACCCGCGCCGGCTTGGCGGCGAGCCGGTTCAGCATCGCCTCGGCCTCGGCGCCGCGCTCGGAACGCTCGATGAAGCCGCCGCCGAAGACGCGGGCCTCGTTGCCGTCGTCGGAATAGAGCACGCAGGCCTGTCCGGGCGCGATGCCCGATTCACCATCGGCCAGTTCGACCGAGGTCACGCCTGCCTCGTGGCGCAGCACCGCCGGCCGTGGCGGCCTGGTCGAGCGCACCTTGGCGAACAACTCGATGCCGCCGGCGGGAACATCGGCGAGGGCGCCGTCTCCCAGCCAGTTCATGTTGCGCAGATAGATCTTGTGCGTCTCCAGCGCCTCGCGCGGGCCG
>NZ_RZSJ01000199.1:0-9705 GCF_003998025.1 Mesorhizobium sp. M8A.F.Ca.ET.021.01.1.1 | reverse complement strand
GATTGGGGCCGGGCGATGCCGCCCGCTGGCTGGGTTCGGAGCCTAACCTAGGTCTTGCCGCATCGAGGTCAAAGGCCCTGGCCACCGTTTTCCGCAGAGCCAGCGCTTCACAAAGACGCTATCCCCCGTTTCACCTCCTCCAGCCAGTGGTCGCGGATGCCCAGTGCTTCCAGATGCTTCAGCGTACTCAGCACATAGTCCTCGTTGTTGCCCGATCGGCCGACCGCGCCACGCACCACGGCCGCTGCATCCGCCGCGTCCATCGCCCCGGCATATTGCTCATGCTTGCGGTCGACGATGTAGGCCACGGCCTCGACCGCGCCGCCGCCGTCGAGACGAACCTTGAGCGTCCGCTCGAGATAGACGCTGGTGACAAGCTCGCGCTCACGCAGATAGGCAATGACCTCGTCGCGCAGTTCGCCGGGCACGCGGAAGGCGAGGCCGACGCAGGACCCGCCATGGTCGAGGCCAAGCACCAGTCCCGGCCGCTGGCGCGTGCCGCGGTGCACGAAGGAATAGACGCAAAGCGAGCGGCGGTAGCCATGCAGGCGCGCACGCCGTGTCTCGACATGCGCGAAACCGGGCCGCCAGATCAGCGAACCGTAGCCGAACACCCAAAAATCGCCCATATCACCGCGCCTGATTGCAAAAGAATGGCAACACCGCACCGGAAACCGGTGTTTTTTCCGCTCGTGTCCGTCTACCTATCGTCTCTGTCCACTGGTGTTCCCGGAATCGAGAATCCGTTCACACCATCCATGCGTTAATGAGAGCCAAAGCATGACGTCAAGTGACGAACGCCGACCGGGTAACCGTCGCCGCCTATGGTGGCTTGCCGCGTTCATCCTGGTGCTGTTCGCCATATACAGCGCCGGATGGTTCTATCTGGCCAACAGGGTCAGGTCGGAGGCCGACAAGGCGGTTGCCACGCTCAATAAGAGCGGCATCCAGGCTGGCTGCGCCAACCTCGAGGTCAGTGGCTATCCGCTGAGCTTTGCCGTCTCTTGCGACAATCTCGCCTACGAGGACGATGCCAAGAACATTGCCGCCTCGGCCGGCTCCTTCAATGCCACCGCCCAGATCGCCCAGCCCTTGTCGCCGGTTGCCAATCTGCGCGGTCCGCTCCGAACCTCCGTCCCGGGCATGATGCCGCTCTGGATCGACTGGGACAATCTGCAGGCCAACGTCAAACTGTGGTATCCGCTGCCGCGACGTATAGCGCTGCAGGCCGAGGGCCTGTCGGGCCAGACCGATCCGGCCGACGATACCGATCCAGTCGAGCTGTTCAGTGCCGGCAAGGCATCAGGCCAGTTGCAGCCGAATGGCGCGGATATCGACTATGTCGGCAGCTTTGGCGATCTTGAAATCGATCCCGACACGATCGGCGGGCGCGTGCTGCCGGCGCTCGATGCCAGCGGCGACGTGACACTGAAGAACGGCGTGGCGCTGGTCGGCACGCAGGTGAAAAGCCTGCGCGGCCAGAGGATCGAAATCCGTAATCTCGATCTGTCGTCGGGGACGGCGCGTGTCACCGTTTCCGGACCGCTGTCGGTCGATGCAGAAGGCCTGGTCGATGCCGATCTGATGATCAGGATCAAGGATCCGAAGGCCGTGGCATCTATCCTTGCCGGCGCCGTGCCCGAGCAGAAGAATGCGATCGAGCAAGGTTTTGGCGCCCTGGCTCTACTCGGCAGCGAGCCGTCGATGCCGCTGAAGGTGGTCAAGGGCAAGGCCTCGCTCGGCTTTATCCCGCTGGGCAAGATCAAGCCGGTGCAATAGCACCCATGGCAAGACCCGTGAGGCTCTTGAGTGTTGGAGCGCTGACGCTGGACACCATCCTGCGCGTCGAGTCGCTTCCGACGCATCAGGGAAAATTCATCGCCTCGGACGGCGTCCAGATCGCCTCGGGCATGGCCACGAGCGCGGCCTGCGCCGCACGTCGTCTCGGCGCCGAGATATCGCTATGGGCGAGTGCTGGCGACGATCCTGTCGGCGATCAGCTGATCGCTGGAATCGAGGCCGAGGGCGTCGATTGCAGCCATGTGCGCCGCGTCAGCGGCGCACGCTCGGCGCTGGCCTCGATCCTGGTCGATGCGCATGGCGAGCGTATCATCGTGCCGTTCTACGACACGCGCGCGCAGGCTGATCCCGAAGCCTTGCCGTTTCCCGACATCACGGCGTTCGATGCCGTGCTGGCCGACGTGCGCTGGCCGGGTGCAGCGGCACTTGCCCTGAACGCGGCGCGCGCCGCGGGCAGGCCGGCTATCCTCGATGCCGATACCGCGCCGCTGGCGGTGCTGGAGCAACTGTTGCCGCTGGCCTCGCACATCGTCGCCTCCGAACCGGCAGTGCGTATCATCTGCGGCCACGCGTTGGATCTGGAGACCGCTTGCGAGGATCTCGCCTCCAGCACCGACGCCTTCGTCGCGGTCACCGGCGGCGCGGCGGGTACCTGGTGGTTCGATCGAAGCGCCGGATCATCCCGCCATG
Organism: Mesorhizobium sp. M8A.F.Ca.ET.021.01.1.1; assembly: GCF_003998025.1. Lineage (NCBI taxonomy): Bacteria > Pseudomonadati > Pseudomonadota > Alphaproteobacteria > Hyphomicrobiales > Phyllobacteriaceae > Mesorhizobium > Mesorhizobium sp. M8A.F.Ca.ET.021.01.1.1. The sequence continues at coordinate 7,215 of NZ_RZSJ01000199.1, read as the reverse complement.
TCGAGGCGCCGAGGATCAAGGCGGTCGACACGCTGGCCGCCGGCGATGTCTTTCATGGCGCCTTTGCCGTTGGGCTGGCGGAAGCCATGGCGATCGAGCACGCACTGCGCTTTGCGAGTGCCGCCGCCGCGCTCAAATGCCTGCGCTTCGGCGGCAGGCTGGGCGCGCCGGATCGGGCGGAAACGCTCGCCATGATGGCAGCGACCTGGCCTGAAACAGCTTAGCTCTTTGCCGGATGCTCGACCGCCTGGCGGCCAAAGTCCGGCGCGTCGATATCCTGGCCCGCCTCGATGATCGAGCGGCGCACGGCGCGGGTGCGGGTGAACAGGTCGAAGAGTTTGTCGCCATCGCCCCAGCGGATCGCGCGCTGCAGGAACGCCAGATCTTCCGAGAAGCGCGCCAGCATTTCCAGGATGGCATCCTTGTTGTGCAGGCACACGTCCCGCCACATGGTCGGATCGGAGGCGGCCAGACGCGTGAAATCGCGAAAGCCGGAGGCGGAATATTTGATCACTTCCGTCTTGGTCACCGATTCCAGGTCGTCGGCGGTGCCGACGATGTTGTAGGCGATGATGTGCGGCAGATGCGAGACGATGGCCAGCGTCATGTCGTGATGCTGCGGATCCATCGTGTCGATGTTGGCGCCGCAGCGGCGCCAGAATTCCGACAGCCGTTCCAGCGCCTCCGGATCGGTGCCCGGCACCGGCGTGAAGATGCACCAGCGATTGTCGAACAGGTCGGCAAATCCGGCATCCGGGCCGGATTTTTCGGTACCCGCCAGCGGATGGCCGGGAATGAAATGGACGCCCTCAGGCACATGCGGCTGCATCTGCGCGATGACTGAGGCCTTGGTTGAGCCGACATCGGTGAGGATCGCACCTTTTTTTAGCGCCGGCGCAATCTCCTGCGCCACCGCACCGGATGAGCCCACCGGCACCGAGACGATGACCAGATCGGCATCACGCACAGCTTCCCTGGAATCGGTGGTGTAGGAATCGCCTAGTCCCAGTTCCTCGGCTCGCTTGAGCGTTGCCACACTGCGCGTCGAGATCGCGACATGGCGAGCCAGGCCTTCGCGGCGAATGACGCGGGCCAGCGACGAGCCGATCAGGCCGATGCCGACCAGCGCGATTTTTTCGAACATCGGTGATGCCATGGTGTGTAACTTTTCAGGCGTTCTAGCTTTTCAGGAATGTCTTGAGCGCGGCGACAACGCCGCGATTGGCCTCTTCGGTACCGACGGTCATTCGCAGCGCGTTGGGAAAGCCGTAGCCTGAAACGCGCCGCAGAATATAGCCGCGCGCGCTCAGATAATCATCCGCCGCAGCCGCCGAATGCCTCTGGTCGTCGGGAAAATGAATGAGCAGGAAATTGCCGACGCTGGGCGTCACGCGCAGTCCGAGTCCAGTCATCTCCTCGCTCAGCCAGGCGAGCCAGGTCTCGTTATGCGCCACGCTGCGCTCGACATGGGCGCGGTCGCGGATCGCGGCGATGCCGGCCTCGATCGCGGTCGCATTGACGTTGAAGGGGCCGCGCACGCGGTTGATCGCATCGACAATGTGCATCGGACCATACATCCAGCCGATACGCGCTCCGCCGAGACCGATCTTGGAGAAGGTGCGGGTCATCACCACGTTCTCGGCGCTGCCGGCCAGCTCGATGCCGGCTTCGTAATCGTTGCGGCGGACATATTCGGCATAGGCCGCGTCCAGCACCAGCAGCACGTTTTTCGGCAGTCCGGCATGCAGGCGACGCACCTCCTGGAACGGCACATAGGTGCCGGTCGGATTGTTGGGATTGGCCAGGAACACGATTTTCGTGCGCGGCGTCACAGCCGCCAGCATCGCATCGATGTCGGCGCGCTCGTCGGTCTCCTTGACCACGACCGGGGTGGCGCCGGCCGACTGGATGTAGATCTTGTAGACCATGAAGGCGTGTTCGGTGAACATGGCCTCGTCGCCGGGCGCGAGATAGGTCTGTGCCAACAGGCCAAGGATCTCGTCGGAACCGTTGGAGCAGATGATGTTCTGCGCGTTGAGGCCATGCACCTCGGCGATCGCCTCGCGCAACCGCCTGGCGGTGCCGTCGGGATAGATGTCGAGTTTGCCGGCGACCTCACGCGCGGCCTCGATCGCCTTCGGCGACGGCCCAAGCGGGTTCTCGTTCGACGACAACTTGTAGACCTTGGCGACCCCGGCCGGCGCCGTGCTCTTGCCGGGCACATAGGCGTCTATGTCCATGATGCCCGCGCGGGGGGTTGGACGTGCCTGATCCGGTGTCTGGTTCATGTCTTGCAAAATCCGTCGAAAATGCCTCCATCCGGAAGCCGCTGCGGAAATACAAGCCATGGCCGGCAATGTCGAGAGGCGGCACTAGTGCCAGCCGCCGCCATTGACGGCGAGGCGGGCGGGGTCTAGAAGGGCGGTGACAGTTCCGTGGTGATTTGGCCGGTCGGCTTGCAGCCACGTTAAACAATTCGCTAAAGGGCCGTTTGCGTGACGTAACCGGCTTTGCGAAGGCAATGCCGGTTTTTTATTGTCCGCTACCGGCCCGGACGACCGCATCGGCGCCGCGAAAATCAGCGGAGATTTTCGCAAGAAACGATGCAGCAAGAGAGATTAGGAATGGCCGCTCTGCGCGCAGCAAGGACCAACAACGAGGTCGACAATCCGTCGAGCCTGGTGTTGCGTTTCGGACCCGACAAGCCGCTCAAGCTCGATGCCGGCACGGTGCTGTCGCCGTTCCAGATCGCCTATCAGACCTATGGCGTTCTGAACGATGCCCGTTCCAATGCCATCCTCGTCTGCCATGCACTGACCGGCGACCAGCATGTCGCCAACACCAATCCGGTGACCGGCAAGCCAGGCTGGTGGGAAGTGCTGATCGGCCCCGGCAAGATCATCGACACCAACCGTTTCTTCGTCATCTGTTCCAACGTTATCGGCGGCTGCCTTGGTCCCACCGGGCCGGCTTCGACCACCCCCGCCACGGGAAAGCCCTATGGGCTCGACCTCCCTGTCATCACCATCCGCGACATGGTGCGTGCGCAGCAGATGCTGGTCGACCATTTCGGCATCGAGAAGCTTTTCTGCGTGCTGGGCGGTTCGATGGGCGGCATGCAGGTGCTGCAATGGGCGTCGAGCTATCCCGAGCGGGTGTTCTCGGCACTGCCGATCGCCACCGGCGCACGCCATTCGTCACAGAACATCGCCTTCCACGAGGTCGGGCGGCAGGCCGTGATGGCCGATCCGGACTGGCATGGCGGCAAATATTTCGAGCACGGCAAGCGCCCGGAAAAGGGGTTGGCGGTGGCGCGCATGGCCGCCCACATCACCTATCTGTCGGAAGCCGCCCTGCACCGCAAATTCGGCCGCACCCTGCAGGACCGCGAAGCGCTGACCTTCGGCTTCGATGCCGATTTCCAAATCGAGAGCTATCTGCGCCACCAGGGCATGACCTTCGTCGACCGCTTCGACGCCAACTCCTACCTCTACATGACACGGTCGATGGATTATTTCGACCTTGCCGCCGACCATGGCGGCCGGCTGGCGGACGCCTTTGCCGGCACGAAGACCCGCTTCTGCCTGGTGTCCTTCACGTCGGATTGGCTGTTCCCGACCGAAGAGAGCCGCTCGATCGTGCACGCGCTCAACGCCGCCGGTGCCTCGGTTTCCTTCGTCGAGATCGAGACCGACCGCGGCCACGACGCCTTCCTGCTCGACGAACCGGAACTGTTTGCCGCCATCAACGGCTTTATCGGTTCGGCCGCGCGCGCCAGGGGGCTCGGCGCATGACCCCGAAATGTTGCAGACTTTTCGGACCACGGTCATGCGTCAGACGGAAAGGCGAAGCCATGACCCAGAAAAATTGCGGACTTTTCGGACCATCGTCATGCGCCACTCAGGAGGCGAAGCCATGAGCGTCAATGGCAGCCAGCGTGTCGACCTTGAGGTCGTCGCCAACCTCATCCCGCCGCAATCGCGCGTGCTTGACGTAGGCTCCGGCGACGGCTCGCTGCTCGAATTGCTGCAGGAAACCAAGCAGGTCGACGGTCGCGGCCTTGAGCTTTCGCAGCGCGGCGTCAACGAATGCGTGGCGCGCGGCCTCTCGGTCATCCAGGGCGATGCCGACAAGGATCTCGAATTCTATCCCGACAAGGGTTTTGACTTCGTCGTCCTGTCGCAGACCCTGCAGGCCACCCGCAACCCGAAGCTGGTGCTCGACGAACTGCTCCGGATCGGCAATCGGGCGATCGTGTCCTTCCCCAATTTCGGCCATTGGCGGGTGCGCCTGTCGCTGTTCGTCAAGGGCCGCATGCCGGTGACCAAGGATCTGCCCTACTCCTGGTACGACACGCCCAACATCCACTTCTGCACCATCCGCGACTTCGTCAATCTGTGCGAGGAGCTTGGCGCGACGGTGGAAAAGGCGACCGCGCTCGACGCCAACGGCCAGAAGATCGGCCTGTCGATGCCCTGGTGGTTCTGGAATTTCTTTGGCCAGCAGGCGGTGTTTTTGTTGAAGCGATAAGGCTGCCGTCGGCCTCCTACGCGAGGATATCCGTGGGCTTGTGCGGATGTTCCACGCCGTCGGCCAACACCACATGGACGCAACCGCCAAGAGCTTCCGCCAATTCCAGCGGTGGCAAAAGTGTTGCGGTTGAAGCGCTAGGCGCCGGAATTCACCATTCCCTTGTCGTCAGAACGACGGCACAATGGGTGACATAACAGGTTGTTTTTTGTAGCGTCGCACTTAATCCCGATGAGGGCCAGCCAGGGGGAAGTCCGATCCATTCAACCATCCTGAAGAGCTATCGGAAAGTGCATTTTCGCGCTGGAAACAGCTGACGTGGAGCATTTGCCCCTCATCACGGTCATCACCCCGACTCACAACCGGCGCGAAACGGTGCTCCGCGCGGTGGAAAGCGTGCTTTCTCAGAGCATGGCGCGGTTTGAGCATATCGTCGTCGACGATGGCTCGACCGACGGGACGGAAGCGGCGCTTGCGCGCATTCGCGACCCTCGGCTGATCTATGTCGGCGCGAAATGGCGCGGCGCCAATGCCGCCAGGAATGCCGGCATCGAGCTGGCGAGGGCGCCCGTGGTGACTTTTCTTGATTCGGACGATCTCTTCCTGCCACACCGGCTCGAACGGACGCTGGCATGGTTCGACGACAATCCGGCGCTCGGAGTCCTGCTCTCCTCATATGTCTCGGTGAAGGCTGGCCGTGGCACCGCCTGCGTCAACCGCCGTGCTTTCCTCAATCCGGCGATGCTGGAGCGGGCGGTGGTTGCGCAGACGGCCTTCATCGCCGGGTCGGCGATAACGGCGAGGCGGGAAGCCTTGCTGGCCATCGGCGGCTATGACAGCGACATTCCCCGGATGCAGGACCGGGAGCTTCTGCTGCGCTTCGCACAGCGCTTCGGCGCGCAATTATCGGAAGATATCGACTGGACGAAGCACAATTCGCAGAACTCGATTTCGGGCCGCCGGGACGGCTATATCGAAGCCTATGCGATCCTGATGAGTAAGCACCCGCACATCGCTCGCTCTTACCCCCATGTCCCACCCTTTATGATCACGCGGCAGATCATCGCCGATATTCTCCGGGGGCGGATACCACAGGCATTTGCTGGATACATGGCCAACCGCTCGTCCGACGCGCTTGGTTATTCATTGCCGGAACTGATCGCCGGTTATCTCTACGGCCGCCGCTGGCGGCGCGGCCTCTACGACGAGGTTCGCGGGAAGTTTGGAATTCCACCGGCCTGACCTGGCGGCAGCTCAGCGATCGAGTACGGCGCGTTGCAGGGGACTGCCTGGCCCAAGGCCAGGCCTATCGGTCCAGTTCCGGGAAATAGGGATCCGACAGGAACCGCCTGTCCCGTTCTCCCAGAAGGCAGTCGATCGGCGCGTCCATCTCGGCGGGCATGATTTTGGGCTTGTCCTGAATGCCGCTGACTTCGAGAACCAGCTTGCGCCGGATCGCCGTTGAGAATTCGGCGGCCGCATGGATCGGCAGCACGAAGGAACCAGGTCCGCCGGTCACGCACTGCGCATAATACTGATCGAGATGGCTGAAGGTCGGTGATGGCTTGATCAGGATCGGCAGGCCGTTGATGACGATGCCCTTGGCAATGGCCGCATCGCGCGTCACAGTGACCGGCGGCCCGATATTGTTGGGGCCGTCGCCAGATATGTCGATGACGCTGCGTTCGCTCGCGAAATTGGTGCCGTCGAAAAGCTCGGCGCCGAAAGCAAGCGCGCTCGAAATCGAGGTACCGCGGAAACTCCGGAAAGGGCGGGCCGCAAGCTTGTCGGCAAAGCTGTTGGCGCTCTGCGCACTGTCGATGATCTGCCAGCCGATGACCGCGTCATCGCGCACCGTGCCGGCCCACTCGAAATAGGCGAGCGCAATGCGCCCAGTATGGCCGGAACGGACCGCCTGGATGAAATCGGCGTGCCGCAGCGCCTCGACATAGCCGGCGCGTTGAAGGGCGAACTCGGTTTCGTCCATCGACAGCGAGATATCGACCGCCAGCACCAGTTCGACGTCGACGGCCAGCGTATTTGGCGCCGAAGGAACCGGAGCGGCCTCGGCGCAAGCCAAGCAGGCAAGCAGGCTCATTATCTCAAGCATGGCCAGCACGAGCGATGTTTCGATCGCGACATTCGCTCGCGATCACGGCGAAATAAAGCTTGTGGCAGGCGTGGCCGCCCAGTCCGAATGCCGGCCGTTCTATGTCTTGCGCCGAGCGGCGACTGGCGGCGGTTCGATGGCGCCCGCCCTGACACGGGCGGGTTTCAGCGGGGGCACGCCGGTATCCTTCACGATCGTCAGGGAACGCGGGAAGAACTGATTGTTGTGCAGGCCGCGCCCGATATTGATGATCGCGGCACCTTTCAGATGCTTATCCATGAGCGACAGCACACGCCTCAGCGACGGGCCGTCGAACGCATCCATCGCTTCATCGATGATCACCCATTTCGGCTTCCGCAAGGCAAGCCTGGCGAAGGCGAGCGATCGCTGTTCGTCATCGCCCAACTCACGCTCCCAGCGGGCCGACCGGTCGAGCGAGGATGACAGCCGCTCGAGGCCGACTTCGGCAAGCACCGCCGAAATATCGGCATCGCTTGCCGGAGCGACACCATAGGGATGGTCAAGCACCTCGCGCAGCGTACCGGCGGGGAAGGAAGGGACACGGGGCACGAAGA
>NZ_RZSJ01000198.1:0-9714 GCF_003998025.1 Mesorhizobium sp. M8A.F.Ca.ET.021.01.1.1 | reverse complement strand
CATCCTGACCCTGGTGGTGACGCCGTCGATGCTGATGGTGTTCACGCGTGCCAAGATCAAGCCCGGCGAGCGGCGCGGTTGGTTCGGCCGCCTGTTCCGGCGTGGCAAGGGCGAGATCTCGTCGGACACGCCGGCAGCAGACGACGTGCCGGCGATCGCCTTCCCGAAAGCTGCGGAGTAGGCAGACTTCCCAATGAACGGCAAAGGCCGCCTGGAACAACCGGGCGGCCTTTTGCATTTTCCCCAAGGGTCAATGCCAAGCATTGTCTTGGAAGCACAACGCAGAGCGGGGAATTTGCCATGCCGATCAGCACCATCCTCATCATCGTCCTGATCCTTGTCCTGATCGGTGCGGTTCCGGCCTGGCCCCACTCGCGCTCCTGGGGATATGGCCCGTCGGGCGTTCTCGGCGTGGTGCTTGTGGTCGTCCTTGTGTTGCTGTTGGTGGGGCGGATCTGAGCGGCCGCTTCGTCCATCGACAGCCGCTGGCGGCTTGGCCGCGACGAGCCTCAGGCAGCTTCCGCGGCGCTATTCACCGTAGCGATCCCGATATCCTCAAGGGCCTCGGCGACCGCTTGATCGAGCGGTGTATGCGGGACCTCGCCGATGATGCTTTCCAGCCGCGTCGAGACCAATTGGTGGGGTTCGAAGCGCAGATAGGACATCGAGACGATCTCACGCCACATCGCCACGAACGGACTGCCGGCGCGCAGCACCCACCAGGGCATCGCCGTCATCTTCAACTGGCGGCCAATGGCTTTCTCGGCGGCGGCTTTGATCTCGAGATCGGTGATGGCGTGGCCTGGAAAATTCAGCGCCTCATAGAAGCCGAGCTTGTCGAGATTGCTGGCCAGCGCGACGAAGCCGACCGCGAAGTCCGGCAGATAGGCCCATTCATGCACAAGGTCGGCCGGACCGGGCGCTGTGTAGATGCCCTTGTTGATCTTGGCGGCAACGACCAGGTCGAACCAGGAGCCGCTGCCGGTACCGCCGAAAAAATCGCCGGCGCGCAGAAGGAGGGTGCGCACGCGGCCCGCCTCGGCCTCACGACGGAACAAATCCTCCATGGCGCAGCGAATGCGGCCTTTTTCAGTGGTCGGGTGGAAGGGGGTGTCTTCCGTGATCACCGCCGGCATGGGCGAGCCGTAATTGTAGACCGTGCCGGGGAAGAGATGCACCGTGCCATTCGCATGGCAGGCGGCCATGACATTTTCGGCCATCGGCAGGCACTTGCCCCAGTCGGTGTAGATCGGGTTCAGCCCGTTGAAGATGATGTCGACGTCCTCGGTGGACCGGATCAGCGATTGACGGTCCAGCGCATCGCCAGCAACCGCGGTGGCGCCTGCGAGCTCTGCCGGCACCTTGCCGGTGCGAGTGACGGTGCGGACGTCGAAGCCGGCGTCGATGAAGGCTTTGGCAACGACGCGGCCGAGCCGGCCATTGGCACCGAGGATTGCGATCTTGGTCATTTCAGGTCTCCGTGTTGGTGTTTGCAGCTCGAATATGATTGCCTCATCTGCGAATGAAAATTGACTAGGAATGGAGTTTTGATATTCATAAATGAATGGATGATATCGATTGGAACCTGATCAAGAGTTTCGTCACCGTGGCGGAAACCGGCAGCCTGTCGGCTGCGGCGCGCAAGCTCTCGGCCAGCCAGCCGACGCTTGGCCGTCATATCGGCGAACTCGAGCAGGCGCTGGGCGTCACCTTGTTCCGGCGCGGACGACGCGGCTATGAACTGACGGAAGCCGGCAGCACCCTGTTCGAACGTGGCAAGGCCGTAAGCGAACAGGCAAGCGCCTTCTCATTACTGGCGCTGGGTTCGGTCGAAGCGATCGAAGGCACGGTGCGGATTGCCGCCAGCGAAGTGGTGGCCGCCTATGTGCTGCCCGGCATGATGACACGGCTCGGCATCGAGGAACCCGGCATCGAGGTCGAGATCGTTGCCTCGAACCAGGTCGAGAACCTGCTGCGCCGGGATGCCGACATCGCCATTCGCATGGTCAAGCCGGCGCAGAACGAACTGATGGCACGCAAGGTCTGCGATATCGCGCTCTGCGCCTGCGCGGCCATCTGCTATCTGGAGAGGCACGGGCGCCCGCTGGAGCCTGCCGATCTCGTCGATCACGCGCTGATCGGCTTCGATCGCAGCGACGAGATGATCCGAGCCTTTTCCCAGTATGGCGCCCCGGTCACCCGAAACAGTTTTCGTTTCAGGGCGGACAATCAGGTCGTGCTCTGGGAAGCCGTGCGGGCGGGAAACGGCATTGGCCTTGGCCAGGAGCCGTTGGCAGACCGCGATCCGCTGGTGGAAAAGCTGTTGCCAGGCCTGCCATTGCCTGCCCTGCCGGTATGGCTGGCCATGCATCGCGACGTGCGCGGCAGCGTGCGTATCCGCCGCGTGGCGGATTTTCTCCACGAGGAACTGAAACGCTATTCGGCGGGCGCGGCATCCGGAGCGAATTCGGCGCGGTGAGCCAATCCGGCCATCAGAAGAACGACGATCAGCAGAGCCGACATGGCGATGAAGATCGGGCCGAAGCTGGAATGTTCGGCGACGAAGCCGATCGCCGACGGCGCCACCAGAATGCCGGAATACCCCATGGTGGTGACGACGCTCATGCCGGTGCCCGACGACATGCCCTCCTGGTTGCCGCCGGCCGAAAAGATGATCGGCACCATGTTGGCGATGCCGAAGCCGCACAGCGCGAAAGCTGATATGGCGAGCCAGGGCGAGGGTGACAGGCCGGCGATCAGCATGCCGGCGGCCGCGACGATGGCCGAGCCGCGCAGTGTCATCACCGCGCCGAAGCGGTTGCGGACGCCATCGCCGAAAAAGCGCATGATCGCCATGACGCCGGAGAAGGCGGCGTAGGCAAGGCCGGCGACGGCGAGGTCGGCGCCGAGTTCCTGCCGCAGATACAGCGCCGCCCAGTCGAGCACCGCGCCCTCGGAAATCATCGTCAGTAGGGCCATCAGGCCGATCAGGTAGACCAATGGGTTTGCCGGCAAAGCGAATTTATGATGCTCGGTCGCCTGCGGTCTGTTTTCGGCCACGATATGGGGCACCGCCGCCGCGATTGCCGCGAAGGCAAGCGCGGTCACCACCGAAGCATGGGCGAGGTGGCCATAAGTCTGGATGGCAAAGCCGCCAAGGGCGCCGCCGGCGAAACCGCCGAGGCTCCAGAAGCCGTGCGAGGAGGACATGATGGCGCGCCCCAGCCGCCGTTCCACCACCACAGCATTGGCATTCATGGCCACGTCCATGCCGCCGATCGAGCCGCCGAAGATGAACATGGCGACGGCCGCCAGCGGCACGTCGGGCGCCAGTGCCACGATCAGAAGGCCGAGGCTGCCGCAGAGACCGAACCAGCGCAGCACGGTGCGCGAGCCATGTTTGGAGATCAGGTGGCCGCACCATGTCATGGCGGTGACCGCGCCGGCGCCGAACAAAAGGATCAGCAGGCCGAGCGTGAATTTCGAGATATCCAGCCGCGTCAGGAACACCGGAATCTGCGGCGCCCAGCTGCCGGTCAGGAAGCCATTGGCGAGGAAAATGGCCGCCACGGCCCAGCGGCCGCGAATGGCAGTCTGCATGGCGTTAGGCGCGTTCATAGGACGATTCCGGTCAAAAATGGCTTTGCGCGGCAAATTAGATCGATTCAATTTTCAGTCAAGCGCACTTTCGAGAAAGCATTTGGGCCAAACGGCCTCAGTGATCCTTGGGACGCCGGGCTTCGAATTCGGCCTTCTTGGCGTCCGAAGCCTCTGTCTGGTTGAGCGCTTGCCACTCGGCATAGGGCATGCCGTAGACGATCTCGCGCGACTGATCCTTGCCGAGGTTGACGCCCTTGGCTTCCGCTGCCTCGCGATACCAATTCGACAGGCAGTTGCGGCAGAAGCCGGCGAGGTTCATCAGGTCGATGTTTTGCACGTCGCTGCGTTCGCGCAAATGCCTCACCAGCCGGCGAAAGGCGGCGGCCTCGAAGTCGCGCTTCTGCTCGTCGCTGAGTTCGGTCATCGAAACCTCCGTCATAGCGGCCCGGTGCGCGAGCCGAACATCTTTACCGCATGTATATCGGGACGGTGGTCGATGGCGTCAACGATCGGCGCCAGCCGTTGGGCCCAGGCGAGGGCGCCCTGCTGGTCCGCTATCAGGTCCTGGCGGATTTCGAGCAGCGCGTGGGCATATCCATTGACGATGGCATGCTTGAACATGGTGTCGCCGCGCAGAGCGCCGTCATACGGTTCGTTGTCGCCAACGATGAGGTTTTTGTCCTCGGCCAGCATGTCGATCAGCGGCCGCGCCACCCGGTCGTCTTTGTCCCACAGGATGCCGACATGCCAGGGGCGTTTGATGCCCTGCATGACCGGTGTGAAGGAATGCACCGAAAAGATGAAGGGCGCCTGCCCCGAAGCCTGAACGACCGAAGCGATCATGGCGCCGACCGCGTCGTGGTAGGGCCGGTAGAAGCGGTCGAGACGCCTCTCGCGTTCTTCCGGCGCCATCGGATAGTTTCCCGGCACGATCGTGCCGTCGTAAAGCTGGCGAATGAGCGTCGGGTCGTCCTCACCGCGATTGGGATCGATCAAGAGCCGCGAGAAATTGGCGATAAGTGCCGGCACGCCAAGCAAGGCGGCCAGTTCGCGCGTCACCGCTTCGACGCCGATGTCATAAGCGATATGGCGGTCGAATTCGGCCGACGGCAGCCCCAGGCTGCCATACTCCTCGGGCAGGTCGCGGCGGGCATGATCAGCCAGCAGCACGATGCTTCGCTTGCGGTCGCCCTCGACGATGTCGAAGGGCGCGAAAACTGTGGATCGGGTCATTGGCGGAAAATGGTCGTTCGCTGGCTTTTGGGGAGGATGCTATCGTCATTCCACGAAGACGACGCGTGCGCAATGCCGTTGTTTGGCCAAGGTTTCCCGGGAAATCTGGCAAGGGGCGACGGATCGTGCGCCGGGAGCCTTCCTAAATCGATTGGAATTGGACAAAACGGCGCGTTGACATGCGCCCGGACTTTTCCGAAAAGGGGCGCAGAGAGATGCTGATGTGGTTCTTGAGGGGTTTTGGAATGGGTTCCGCCGGCAGGCAGCGCATGCGCTCCGGCTTTGCGATGCCGCTCCTGATCCTGACCGGTGGCGTGTCGGCAATGGTCATGGCCTCGCCGGCGCACGCCGATTTCCGCGTCTGCAACGCCACGCAGAACCTGGTCGGTGTCGGCATCGGCTATCGTGCCAAGGCCGGCTGGATCACCGAGGGCTGGTGGCACATCGAAGGATCGAGCTGCAAGACGTTGATCGAAGGGCCGCTGTCATCAAGGTTTTATTATCTTTATGCAGAAGACGCCGAGCGCGGTGGACGCTGGGACGGCCCGATCAACATGTGCGTGGCTGAAAAAGAGTTCAAGATCGCGGGCGTAAGCGACTGCGTCGCCCGAGGCTTCCAGCGCGCTGGATTCCAGGAATATGACACGGGCGAGCAGGCAAGCTGGATGGTCCAGCTCACCGATGAGCCCGCAACGGGAGGCGCCCCAGCCGCCCCGGGAACGAACAGTCAATGAGACGTAGCCGCAAGGTCAAGATCCTAGCCACAATCGGTCCGGCCTCCTCGTCCGAGGAGATGCTGCAGAAGCTGTTCGAAGCCGGTGCGGATGTTTTCCGCATCAATATGAGCCATACCGATCATGAGCTGATGCGCACGCTGGTCGCACGTATCCGGTCCGTCGAGGAAAAAGTCGGCCGGCCGATCGGTATCCTGGCCGACCTGCAAGGTCCGAAGCTGCGCGTCGGCAAGTTCGCCAACGGCAAGGAAGTGCTGACGCTGGGCCAGACCTTCACGCTCGACGACAATCCCGAGCCCGGTACCTCGACCAGGGTTTACCTGCCGCATCCCGAAATCCTGAGTTCGGTCGAGGCTGGCCATCGACTCCTAATCGACGACGGCAAGCTCGAGCTGAAAGCGGTGAAGAGCGACGGCAAGTCGATCGTGTGCACCGTCATTGCCGGCACCACGATTTCCGACAAGAAGGGCGTCAGCCTGCCCGACACCGATCTGCCGGTGGGCGCGCTGACCGAGAAGGACCGCAAGGACCTCGACGCGGTGCTGGCGACCGGCGTCGACTGGGTCGCGCTGTCCTTCGTGCAGCGGCCGGAGGATCTGGCCGAAGCGCGCAAGATCGCGCGCGGCCGGGCGCTGATCATGGCCAAGATCGAAAAGCCGCAGGCTGTCGCCCGACTGGCCGAGATCATCGAACTGTCGGATGCGCTGATGGTTGCCCGCGGCGATCTCGGTGTCGAAATGCCGTTGGAAGCGGTGCCCGGCATCCAGAAGCAGATCACGCGCGCCGCGCGCCGTGCCGGCAAGCCGGTGGTGATCGCCACGCAGATGCTGGAATCGATGATCACCGCCCCGGTGCCGACCCGCGCCGAGGTCTCCGACGTTTCGATCGCCGTCTTCGAAGGCGCCGACGCCATCATGCTGTCGGCGGAATCGGCGGCGGGCGTTTATCCAGTCGAGGCGGTTGCCATGATGAACCGCATCGCCGCCAAGGTCGAAACCGACCCGACCTATGCCGGCATCATCAACGCGCAGCGCTCCGAGCCGGAAGCGACCGGCGCCGACGCCATTTCGCTGGCCGCCCGCGAAATCGCCGAAACGCTGAAACTGTCGGCGATCGTCACCTACACGGCATCAGGCACCACCGGCCTGCGCGCCGCGCGCGAGCGCCCGCAAGTGCCGATCATCGCGCTGTCGCCGATCCTCAATACGGCGCGGCGCCTGTCACTTTTATGGGGCACGCATTGCGTGGTCTCGCCAGACGCCACCGATCTCGACGACATGGTCAACCGCGCCTGCCGCATTGCACTGGAAGAGGAATTCGGCAAGCCGGGCGACCGCGTCATCATCACCGCTGGGGTGCCGCTCAGGACGCCGGGATCGACCAACATGCTGCGCATCGCCTATGTCGGATCGGAAACAGCCGGACGGTAAGCCTTCTCGAGGGAACACCGCGCGAACCGAGGTCACTTTTGGGCGACATGCATTGGCGCAGAGCCCACTGCGGCCGCAGTGCTACAAAAGTCTGGACAATCATCGCCGCCCTTGTCTCGACACAGGGCCGCCGCGATCCACTCTACAAGACGCGGTGAGGCGGCGTTAACAGCCGCTTCGCAACCGCCTGAATTTCCCTTCGCTTGAAAGTATATTGAATGTCATTTGCCGTTTCACGCCGGTCCCTTCTGACCGGGCTTTCGCTTATTGGCGTTTCGACCGTCTCCGCCTGTGCCCAACTGCCCAGGCAATCGATCAGCTTGGCGAGCACGCCTACCCCGGTTCCGCTCGAACCGGCACCGGAAAAGGCGCCCATCGAAGCTGCCGCGCCTGAAACCGTAAGCCCGGCGTCGCCCGACTATGCGGGCATGTACAGCGCGGTCGAAGACGGCGGCCATGCGCTGCCGGCAATCCCGTTCGCCAAGGTCGACGGGCGGTTCCTGAGGCAGAGCGTCGACGATCCGACAGGCGAAAAACCCGGCACGATCGTGGTCAATACGACCGACAAGCACCTTTACTGGGTGCTCGAGGACGGCAAGGCCATGCGCTACGGCGTCGGACTGGGGCGCCAGGGCTATTCCTGGAAGGGCCGCGCGATCGTCCAGCGGAAACGAAAATGGCCGACCTGGACGCCGCCTTCGGCGATGATCCGCAGGGATCCGAAGCTGGAAAAATGGCGCCAGGGCATGCAGCCCGGCATCAGCAACCCGCTCGGGTCGCGTGCGCTCTACATCTTCAAGGACGGCGTCGATACGCTCTACCGGATCCATGGATCGCCGGATTGGAAATCGATCGGCAAATCCGCGTCATCCGGCTGCGTGCGCATGTTCAATCAGGACGTCATGGACCTCTACGATCGGGTTCCCGGCAAGACGCCGCTGCTTGTTATCTAGCGGCTGGCGACGCCTGCCTAACACCTGATGGCCTCATACCGTCGCGGCTCCGAGCGCCCTTGCCGCGGCTTCCGCGTGATTTCTTGCCTGGAGAAACCGGCGCGCGCGAGGAATAGGATCGTACAGATACTGATCCGGGCCCAGTATCTTTCGCCGGTTGAGTTCGGTCGTATCGAGCAGATCGAAATCGACCCGCGCGATGGTGCAATGCCATCCGGTGTGGCGCGAAGCCCAGCCTCTCGCATGGTGTTCGAGCAACCGCTCTCGAGCGCAATAGCCGTGGTAGTCGAAAGCGATCACGCCGTTCGTCACGTAGATATGGTTTCCGGAAAAGCCTTCGCCGGGAATGATACGTTCGCCGTAAAATCCCTCCAGAGGCGGATGCTTGAGAAAGGTGCCGGCGAGAATGGCGCACGCGCCGTGACCGAAGAAGATGCGATCCGGCAGTGCCCATCGCTTTTCGGGATTTTTCTTTATGCCGTGTTTCAGGACATACATGCCGCTCTGTTCCCAATAGCGTCTTGCGATAGCTTCGGATTGTCAGGTCGGGGCGAGCTCGGCCCGTGGCTCCTTGATGTCGGCGCATTTGCCCACGCCATAGGCATCGTCGGCAATCCGGGCTTCCACCGTCGTGGCGATTGCTTCCAGGTCGATAGCCTTGCCGGCAACCTTCTCGATGGCGCCGACGACGAGGTCGGAGGCGATCCAGTCCGGCTTGTGGCCAAGATTTTGCACCCAGACCAGCTCGGCGCCTGATATGTCGCGCACTAGGCCGACGGAGTGAATGCGGGCATAGACCACCTTGTCGCGATCGCCGGAGATGACCACGGTCGGCGCCGTTATCACTTTGTAATGCGGTGCCGCGCCAAGCGCATACCGATAGAGCCCGGCGACGTCGGTGGCATTGGCGCGGAAGGCCGACGGCCGCAGCACCAGCGGGATCGCGGCTGAGGCGAGGTAATTTTCCGGCACTTTGTTGGGCGAGAAGACGCAGGTCGTGGCGTCCGCCATCTGCAGCGTTCCCGCAGGATAGCTCAGGGTCTCGGAGAACAGCCGGCCGATCACCGGAATGATGGTCAGGTCGTAGTACCAGGACGTCGCGCCGCCCGGCCAGGGATGGCTCGCCGGCGCCAGGAAGACAAGGCCGAGCGTCTTGTCGGCATGCTCGCGGCCGAAGGCCGCCGTCACCACGCCGCCGAAGGAATGGCCGACAATGATGGCCCGCTTGATGCCGAGACGGTCCATCAGCGCGGCGATGGTGTTGGCCTGTGCCGACGGATTTTCATTGTTGCCGGGGCCGCGTCCCGACCAGCCGGCTCCCGGCCGGTCGAAAAACAGCATTTCGGCACGGCCTTCGAGCAGCGGCCTGAGCGGCAGCATCTGGTCTTTCAAATTGGCGCTGGCGCCGTGAATGAAGACGATCGGTGGCAGATCCGCACCAACTGACGCGGGAACGTGGACATAGTGGATACGGGCACCGCCAATGTCGACGAACGCGCCGACCGGCGGACCGCGGCGCTCGATCAGCCATGAGCCGACGCGAGTGACGCCGACAAGGGCAAGGACGAGTGCGAAAAGGAAGGCGAGCGCGGCGTAGATCAGGTTCATGGGGGATATACGGGAAGGGAGGTTGATAAGTTGTAGGGCGGCAGTAGGGAAGCTCAAGCGCCTAATGCCTATTGCCTAGTCTATCAAATTCCCTCGCCGGCAAGCTCTTCCGACAGGGTCGCGACCTGGTTCTGGGCGCTGCGCATCATGGGATAG
>NZ_RZSJ01000197.1:0-9755 GCF_003998025.1 Mesorhizobium sp. M8A.F.Ca.ET.021.01.1.1 | reverse complement strand
CCGCCTTGCGGCAAGCTTCATCAGTTGGGCAGAACGCCGGCCGTCGGAAGTGAAGCACTCTTCGGGGCCAGCGGCCCGCCGGAATAGAATTTCGAAGCCGGGTTCTCCTGCATGAAATCGTAGGCGACCATGCCGAGCGGCCGCTTTTGCCGTTCCGATGCCGCCTGATGCCAGGGGATTACCTGGCGCAGCGCCTCGAGTGCCGCGGTTGGCGCCGCGCCGAATTTCCGCTGCGGGTTCTGCGCCTTGCGGATTTCCATCCAATAGCTTGCCGTCAACAGGTCCTGCGCCAGCAGGTGGAACGACACGTCGACCGCCTCACGGGCGCGTTGCGTCTTGATGCGGGTTTGCGCTTCCAGGTCCTCGACGGTGGCGACGATCGCTTGGCCATTCGGCGTCACCGGGGTGCCGAGGTCGGCCAGCTCCTGCCAGAGATCGGTCGGCAGATAGCCGTCGAAGGTCGGGATGTCCTTGCGCTCTTCGGGCTTCAGCACATCGGCCGGCTTGACCACGGTGAAGAAGGGGTTGCGGAAGCGCTCGATGCGCTGCGCCACCGCGACGCCAAGATTGGTCAGCGAGATGGTGAAAGCCTCGACCTGATTGGCCATGGGATAGGGATCCCAGTTGGCGTTGGAGAAGATATAGCCGGACTTGCCGTTACTCAGCGGCCCGCCCTTGATGTAATATTTCATGAATTGCGGCGTGCTCAGCTCCGGCGAGCTCTGCGGCGTCAGGCCCGGCAGGATGGCCGGATTGTGATCCGACGAATTGATCGAAAGCAGCACGGATTGGCGCAGATCCGCCCAGGCCTGCCAGGCCGAGCCCTGGCGCTGGCTGGAGGCGCGCATGCTTTCCGGGTCCTGGATGATGCGGGCCGGATCCTCGTCGAAGAGATAGCTGCCCTTGATCATGTCCATGATCCTCGCCGCGTCCCATGTCAGCCACGGGTAAGGCCGCATGGATTGCACCGGCACCGATATCGGCGTCACGCTGGAGTTCATGCCGTTGAGCCCCATGGCGTAGCTGAGGTCGGTCCATTCCAGCAGTTTTCGCGCGTCCTCGAGCAAGAGCACGGCTTGCGCCTGGGCATAGGCATTGGTGCTGATCAGCGCGGCCTGGTCGGCGGCGAAGGGTTCGAGCGGCTTCAGGCCGGCCTGGGAGAGGGCCTGGGAGGCGGGCATGCGTGTGCCGTTGAAATAGGCCTCGCCCTCGCCGACCATCGTCGCGCCGATATTGCCGAGTGTCGCGAGGTCGCCTTCGCCGAGCGTGCCGCGCGATTGCACCACCGGCGTCACCCGCTTGTTCAGCATGTCGACAAGCATATGCGTCAGCTGCGGGCTGGCGGCTTCGTAGGACATGGTGTTGGCGCGGATCGCCATGATCGCGCGCACCAGCGCTTCTTCCTGCAGTTCCGGCCCGTAGCCTCTGTTGACCCCGCCCTTGAAGCGGGCGAGCTGCTGCTCCTTGAGGAGCTTGCTGTTTTCCGGCGTCGTCGGATCGCCGGAGAAGATCACCGTTTCGCGCTGATCGCCGGCGCCACGGTTGAACCAGTAGATCGTGATACCTTCGGCCGCACCCTCGAGCAGCAGGCCATAGGCATCCGCCGAGCGCTGCAGCGCTTCCGGGCTAAGCTCGACCTTGGCGCCGTTGCGGGCGATGTCGATGACCTGATCGATAGTCAGGTCATGCCCGGTCAACGTTACTGTCTTGGCTGCCGCGGTCTCGAAAATGGGCTGATAGGTGGTCGCTGCCTCGAAGGCATGAGCGGGTGGGGTGGCGAGCGCCAGTGTCATGGTCAGGGCGCAGAGAAAAATCCGGGGTTGGGCAATTCGCTCAAGCATAAGGGCTCCTATTCTCGAAGCGTTAGCCTCGGGCACGAAGTTTCACCCCTCGGAAATTTTGTTTCCCGGAAAACTAACTGGCTGCATTCGCCTGTCAACGCTTGATGAGAGCAGGACTGACGGTGCAGCCCGCGTGGCCCTATCGCGCCATGGCGTGGTATTCGTCGTTGGGCCGCATGTCGATTGCCGCCGCGACGCGGTTCGACATGTTGAAGAAGGCCGCGGTCGAGGCGATGTCCCAGATGTCGCGGTCGCTGAAGCCTGCCTGGCGCAGCGCCGCGCGGTCGGCCTCGACGATCCTGGCCGGTTCTTCGGTCAGCTTGACGGCGAATTCGAGCATCGCCGTTTGCTTCGGCGAAAGGTCGGCGGCGCGGAAATTCATCACCATCGTCTCGCCAAGCAAGGGGTCGCCCGAGAGCTGGCGCACCGCCGCGCCATGCGCGGTCAGGCAATAGTAGCAGTGGTTGATGGAGGAGACGGCGACCGCGATCATCTCGCGTTCCAGTTTCGACAGGCCGGATTCGCCCAGCATCAAATCATTGTACATGTCGGTGAAGGCGCGCAGCTTCTTGTCGTCGAAGGCATAGGCCCTGAGGACGTTGGGGACGAGGCCGAGCTTCTCCTCGCATTTGGCGAAATAGGCTTTTGTCGGTTCGCTCGGCTCTGCCGGGGCCAGGTCAAGCGCGGTGATTTTGCCTGTCATGGATCATTTCTCCTCGTCACGCGATGGCCTGCCGCCGAATTCCGATAATTCTTGGCAAGCCGTCAAACCTTTGTCGCCAAACAGCGGTCATCTGCTACCATAGTCGCAAAAGCATGCGACGGGAGGGAAGAAGCGTCATGGCCAGCGTGAAGTCCGCAGCTAAGTCGAAGAAGAAGGCAACGGCGGCGAAGACGGAGGACAGACCGGCCAGGCTTGCCGACTATCTGCTCGCCCGCGCGCCGGCTGAGGATATCGCCGCCTATGACGTGGCCGACCTCGAACGCGCCGCCGATCTCGCCGGCAAGGCGGTCGCCGGCCACAAAAAGGGTGAGTGCGTCGTCGCCGTCGAAGCCGATTCGGGCGTCGTTCGCGAAGGCCGCCCGGTGACGGTCATCACGGTCGTCAACGACAACATGCCGTTCCTGTTCGATTCCATCCTCGGCGAAGTCACGGAGACATCAGGGGGACCGACCCTGGTCACCCATCCGGTGATCACGGTTCGCCATGGCAAAACGGGTGTGGACGAAATCCTCGGCGATGGCAATTTCGCCAAGGACGACGGCAGCCACGACCGGCTGAGCGTGATCCATGTGCACATTCCCCGGTTGACGTCAGCACAGGCAAATGGCTTGACCGAGCGGTTGCGCAAGATGCTTGGCCAGGTCCACGCCGCGGTCAACGACTGGCGGCCGATGCTCGCCCGGCTCGATCAGGCCATCTCCGAATTCCGCTATTCTGCGGTGCCGCTCGACAAGAAGAGCGTCGCCGAGGCCATAGCCTTCCTGGAGTGGCTGCGCGACGACAATTTCACCTTCCTCGGCATGCGTGAATTCAAGTACATCGGCGGCGAGGAAAGCGGCAATCTGGAGCGCTCCGAAAAACCCGGCCTCGGCATCCTGACCGACCCGGACGTGCTGGTGCTGAGGCGCGGCACCGAGGCAGTGACGACGACACCGGAAATCCGCGCGTTCCTGCACGGACCGGAGCCGCTGATCGTCACCAAGGCCAATGCCAAGTCCTTGGTGCACCGGCGCATCTATCTCGACTATATCGGCGTCAAAACCTACACCGCCAAGGGCACGTTGGCGGGCGAACTGCGCATCGTCGGCCTGTTCACCTCGACCGCCTACACGCGCTCGGTGATGAAGATCCCGTATCTCAGGTCCAAGGCCGAAACCATTATCGCCAAGTCGGGTTTCGACCGCCACGATCACTCCGGCAAGGCGCTGATCAACGTGCTGGAAAGCTATCCGCGTGACGAGCTGTTCCAGGTGCCGGTGCCGATCCTGCGCAAGCATGCCGCTGCCATTCTCGGGCTGATCGAGCGGCCGCGCGTGCGGGCGCTGGTGCGTGCCGACCAGTTCGATCGTTTCGTGTCGATCCTCGTCTTCGTGCCGCGCGACCGCTACGACAGCGTCGTGCGCGAGAAGATCGGCGCCTATCTGAAAACCGTATTCGAGGGCCGGCTGTCGGCCTATTATCCGGCCTTCCCCGAAGGCGGGCTGGCGCGTGTGCACTTCATCATCGGCCGGTCCGGCGGCAAGACGCCGAAGGTCGAGCAGGCTACGATCGAGGCGGCGATCCGCGACATCGTGCGCACCTGGGAAGATGCGCTTGCCGATGCGGCCGAAGCCGACGGCAGCGACCCGGCGTTGAAAGCCATCGCCGCGCGGCTGCCGGAAAGCTACCGGGATTCGTTCAGCGCGGCGGTGGCGCTGGCCGATGCCGGGCGCATCGCCAAGATCAGCGCCAGCAATCCGATCGCCATCGACTATTACCGCCATACCGGGCAGAAACCGCAGCAGGCGGCGCTGAAAATCTATCACCATGGCAGTCCGGTGGCGTTGTCGCGGCGCGTTCCGGTGCTGGAGAACATCGGCTTCCGCGTCATCAGCGAGCGGACTTTCGCAGTCGGCGACCAAGCCTCCGGGATGGTCTTCATCCACGACATGGAGCTGGAGAACAGCTACGGCGCGCGAATAGACCTCGCCGACGGCGGCGCGCTGTTCGAGGACGCGTTCCTGTCGGTGTGGCGCGGCGACGTCGACAATGACGGCTATAACGGCCTTGCGCAAACCGCCGGCCTGTGGTCGGGCGAGATTACCATCCTGCGGGCCTATGGCCGCTATTTGCAGCAGGTCGGCATTCCGCAGAGCCAGGACTTCATCGCCGCCGCCCTCAACCGCTATCCCGAAATCGCGCGCGGCCTGCATGACCTGTTCATCGCCCGCCTCGGCCCGACGGCGGAAACGGAAGGCGTGGTGGCGGCCAAGCACCTCAAGGCCAAGATCAAGGATGCGCTCGAAGATGTCCCCAACATCGACGACGACACGATCATACGGCGCTACCTGAACCTGATCGAAGCCTCGCTGCGCACCAATCATTTCGTTGCCGATACGAAAGAGAAAGGCCAGTCGCTGGCGATCAAGCTCGGGTCGCAAGCGGTCGAGGGATTGCCGGCGCCGCGGCCATGGCGGGAAATCTTCGTCTACGGTTCCGAGGTCGAAGGCCTGCATCTGCGCTTCGGCCCGGTCGCACGCGGCGGCCTGCGCTGGTCGGACCGCGCCCAGGACTACCGCACCGAAGTGCTCGGCCTGGTCAAGGCGCAGCAGGTCAAGAACGCCGTCATCGTGCCGGTCGGTGCCAAGGGCGGCTTCTATCCCAAGAAACTGCCGATGAGCGCCGGACGCGACGCCATCTTCGAGGCCGGCACCTCCGCCTACAAGAACTTCGTCTCCAGCCTTTTGTCGATCACCGACAATATCGGGCTGGACGGTGTCATTCCGCCGGCCGGTGTCGTGCGCCGCGACCAGGACGATCCCTATTTCGTCGTCGCCGCCGACAAGGGCACGGCAACCTTCCCCGACACCGCCAACGCCATCTCGGAAAAGCATGGCTTCTGGCTCGATGATGCCTTCGCCAGCGGCGGTTCGGCCGGCTACGACCACAAGAAGATGGGCATCACCGCCAAGGGCGCCTGGGAAGCGGTCAAGCGGCATTTCCGCGAGATGAACCGCGACATCCAGACCTCGCCCTTCACCGTCGTCGGTGTCGGCGACATGTCGGGCGACGTGTTCGGCAACGGCATGCTGTTGTCGCCGAAGACGCGGCTGATCGCAGCCTTCGACCATCGCGACATCTTCATCGATCCCGATCCTGACATGGCTGCCTCGATGGCCGAGCGCGAGCGGATGTTCGCGTTGCCGCGTTCGAGCTGGCAGGACTATGACAAGACCAAGCTGTCGGAAGGCGGCGTCATCGTCTCGCGCAGCCAGAAGTCGATCACCTTGCCGGCTGCCGCGGCGGCCGCGATCGGCCTCGCCAAGACGACCGCCACGCCGGTCGAGATCATGACCGCCATCCTCAAGGCGCCCGTCGATCTCCTGTGGTTCGGCGGCATCGGCACCTATCTCAGGGCATCGACCGAAACCAATGCCGAAGTCGGCGACCGCGCCAATGATGCCATCCGCATCACGGCGCTCGACGTGCGTGCCAAGGTGATCGGCGAGGGCGCCAATCTCGGCGTCACGCAGCGGGCACGCATCGAGTTCGGCATGAATGGCGGCCGCTGCAATTCCGACGCCATCGACAATTCGGGCGGCGTCAACTGCTCCGACGTCGAGGTCAACATCAAGATCGCGCTGGCGTCGGCCATGCGCAAGGGATCATTGACGCGACCGGCGCGCAACAAGCTGCTGGCCGAAATGACCGACGAGGTCGGCGGCCTGGTGCTGTCCAACAACTACCAGCAGACGCTGGCGCTTTCGATCGCCCGCAAGCGCGGCCTCGCCGACATCGCGCATCAAAGCCGCTTCATGACCGCGCTGGAGGCGCGTGGCCTGCTCGACCGCGTGGTCGAGACGCTGCCGTCGCCGGCGGCCCTTGCCGAGCGCGAGGCGCGCGGCGAGCCGCTGACCCGGGCCGAACTCGGCGTGCTGCTCGCCTATGCCAAGATCGTGCTGTTTTCCGACATCGTCGCCAGCGACGTGCCGGATGATGCGCATTTCGACCGCGACCTGATGGGCTATTTCCCGGACCGGATGGCGAAGAAATACGCTTCCGAGATTCATGGCCACCGGCTGCGCCGCGAGATCATCGCCCGAGTCGTCGCCAACGATCTGGTCAATCGCGGCGGCCCATCCTTCGTCAACCGGCTGCAGGAAGCGACGGGGCGCACCGCCGCCGACGTGGTGCGCACCTTTGCCGTGGTGCGCGACGGCTTTGCGCTGCCGGCGCTCTATCGCGAGATCGACGCGCTCGATAACCAGATCGACGGCCAGGTGCAGCTCGATCTCTACCAGATGGTGAGCCGGCTTATCTATATGAGCAGCGGCTGGTATCTGAAAAACGATGCCGGCACGGCATCGCTTGGCCAACGCATCGCCGAGTTACAGGATGCACGCAAGGCGCTGGAGCCCAAACTGGTATCGCTGCTGCCGGCTTTTTCGCGCGAGCGGATCGAGGAGAAGCGGCACGGGCTGTTCAAGGCGGGCGCTCCGGAAAAGCTCGCCGAGCAGCTGGCGATGAGCGAGGCGGCGGAGCTCATTCCCGACATCGCGCTGACGGCGCGCACCTCCGGTGCCGATATCGTCGCGGCCGCCAAGGCGTTCTTCGCCGTCAGCGATGCCTTCCGCATCCCACGCGTCGAGGATGCGGCGCGCTCGATCACGCCATCGGACTATTATGATCAACTCGCTCTGTCCCGCGCCACCGACACGATCGGCGCGGCGCGGCGCGGCATCGCGGTGGCCGCGCTCACCGGCCATGCCAAGGCCGCGGATCCGGTGGCGGCCTGGCTCGAAGCGGGCGGCGAGCGGGTGGCGCGCATCCGCGAACGGCTGCAGGCGTTGACCGAAGGCGGCGACATCACCGTGTCGCGGCTGTCGGTCGCGTCGGGGCTGATGAGCGATTTGACGGGGATGTGAGCATCTCCGAAACGCCGGCGCCGCCCCTCATTGCCCTGCCGGGCATTTCTCCCCGCATAGTGACGGGGAGAAAGGGCTGGCCGCGGCCTCGGCGCCTTCTTTTGGGACGCTGGTGATTGGCGAAATCCGCAGTGACGGCGCCCCTCTCCCCGTCTCTATACGGGGAGAGGATGCCGAAAGGCAGGTGAGGGGCGGCACGAACATTTGCCAGTTTGCATGCCCATGAAAAACATGCAGACATGACGCCCGACGCGGGCGGGCCGGGGGAATCAGCATGGCGGCGGTAGAGACAGTGCAGCGGGCGTCGGGGCGCGGCATCTGGGGGTGGATGTTCTTCGACTGGGCGGCGCAGCCGTTCTTCACCGTCGTCACCACCTTCATTTTCGGACCGTATTTCGTCTCGCGCATGGCGAGCGACCCGACCGCCGGACAGGCGGCCTGGGGTTATGGTATCGCCGCGGCGGGGCTGGTCATCGCGATCCTGTCGCCCATCCTCGGTTCGATCGCCGACCAGACCGGGCCGCGCAAGCCGTGGATCGCCTTCTTCGCGACGATCAAGATCGTCAGCCTCACCCTGCTGTGGTTCGCCGCGCCCGGTTCGAACCTGTTCCTGGTCGTGCTGTTGTTCTCGCTGGCTTCGGTGGCGGCCGAGTTCTCGACCGTGTTCAACGATTCCATGATGCCGCGCCTGGTGCCGAAGGCCGAGATCGGCAGGATCTCCAACATGGCCTGGGGACTTGGCTATCTCGGCGGTATGATCGCGCTGATCTTCGTCGTCCTGTTCCTGGCAGGCAATCTGGAGACCGGCAAGACGCTTATCGGCATCGACCCGCTGTTCGGGCTCGATCCGAAGCTTGGCGAGGACGCGCGCTTCACCGGACCGATGTCGGCCGGCTGGTATTTCCTGTTCATCCTGCCGATGTTTTTCTTCACGCCCGACGCCGTCAAGGGCATCCCGATCGGGCCGGCGGTGCGCGAGGGCCTGTCGGAACTCAAGTCGACACTCGCCGAAGTGCGCAACCGCAGCGGCATCCTGCGCTTCCTCGCGGCGCGGATGATCTATCAGGACGGCGTCAACGCGCTGCTGGCGCTGGGCGGCACGTTCGCGGCCGGCATGTTCCACTGGTCGATCACCGAGATCGGCCTGTTCGGCATCATCCTCAACGTCGTCGCCATCTTCGGCTGCTGGATCGCGGCGCGGCTCGATACCGCGCTCGGCTCGAAGCACGTCGTGATGGTTGCGCTGGTCATGCTTTCGGTCGCCACCGTCGGCGTCGTCTCGACCGGACCGGGCTTCACACTGCTCGGCCTTATACCGCTGTCGACCGCCGATTCAGGCGGGCTGTTCGGCACCGCCGCGGAAAAGGCATACATCATGTATGGCCTTTTGATCGGCCTCGCCTTCGGTCCGGTGCAGGCCTCGTCGCGCTCCTACATGGCGCGCAGCGTCACCGCCGCCGAATCCGGGCGCTATTTCGGCATCTACGCGCTGGCCGGGCGGGCCACCAGCTTCCTGGCGCCGTTCATGGTGGCGACCATCACCACGCTCAGCGATTCGCCACGGCTCGGCATGGCCGCGATCATCCTGTTCCTCGGCATCGGCATGGCGATCCTGGTTGGAACGCCATATCCGGCGGATCGGCCGGTTGAGTAGCAGCGCCACTTCCTTCTCCCACAAGGGGAGAAGGATGGGGGTGCTCAATGCCGGAAATGCCGCACGCCCGTGAACACCATGGCGATGCCATGTTCATCCGCGGCGGCGATGACGTCGTCGTCGCGCATCGAACCGCCCGGCTGGATCACGGCCGTGGCACCGGCCTCGATG
Organism: Mesorhizobium sp. M8A.F.Ca.ET.021.01.1.1; assembly: GCF_003998025.1. Classification (NCBI taxonomy): domain Bacteria; kingdom Pseudomonadati; phylum Pseudomonadota; class Alphaproteobacteria; order Hyphomicrobiales; family Phyllobacteriaceae; genus Mesorhizobium; species Mesorhizobium sp. M8A.F.Ca.ET.021.01.1.1. The sequence goes on along the minus strand of NZ_RZSJ01000197.1, from coordinate 461 downwards.
GCCGACAGCAGGCCGTCGGCGAAGGGGAAGAAGGCGTCCGAAGCGACCACCGAGCCCCTGGTCAGCGGCTCAGTCACCCCGGCGGCCTCCGCCGCGTCGAGCGCCTTGCGGGCGGCGATGCGTGAGGAATCGACGCGGCTCATCTGGCCGGCGCCGATGCCGACGGTGGCGCCGTCCCTGGCATAGACGATGGCGTTCGACTTGACGTGCTTGGCGACGCGGAAGGCGAATTTGAGGTCGGCCATTTCGGCCGGCGTCGGCGCGCGCTTCGTCACCACCCTCAGTTCGAGGTCGTCGACCACGGCGTTGTCGCGGCCCTGGACGAGCAGGCCGCCGGAAACCGACTTGACCGTGGTGCCGGCCGCGCGCGGATCGGGCAGGCCGCCGGTGACCAGCAGGCGCAAATTCTTCTTGGCGGCGATGATTGCCGCGGCCTCGTCGGCGGCATCGTCGCCTTGAAC
>NZ_RZSJ01000196.1:0-9764 GCF_003998025.1 Mesorhizobium sp. M8A.F.Ca.ET.021.01.1.1 | reverse complement strand
GTCAGATCGAGGTCCTCGCGGATGGCGCGCAGGAAGAAGGCCTGCTCGCGGTCGCACAATTCCTGATGGCCGGGCTCGTCCTCCATGCTGACGATCTCGTCCGGTTTCTTGAAGTTCTTGTCGCCGTCGACCGCGGCATAGTGGATCTTCAGCGCATCGGTCTTGGTGTGGCGATCGATGTCAGCGGAGTTCGACACTTCAGCGTCGGAAGCGGTGCTGGCGGCTTGTTCGGCGACGATCGACACCGCACCCTTCGGCCCGACGACGTCCTTCACGAAATAGGCCGTCTCGCTCATCATCGGCCCCCAGCCGGCCTCGTACCAGCCGACCGAGCCGTCGTCGAAGGTGACGTGCAGGTGGCCGTAATTCTGCTTGTCGGCCTCTGCCCACAATTTGGCGCCGATGCCGTGCACGCGGACCGGCTTCGCGCCGGTCAGCTGGCACATGACGTCGACATAATGCACGCCGCAATCGACGATCGGGATCAGCGAATCGATCAGGTTCTTGTGCCAGTGCCACGCGCTGCCGCTGCTCTGCTGGTTGAGGTTGAGGCGCATCACCAGCGGCTTTCCCAACGTTTTGCCGACCTCGATGAATTTGATCCATGAGGGATGGACGCGCAGGATATAGCCGAGCACCAGCTTGCGGTTTTTCGCCCGCGCGGCGGCCACCACCTTCTCGGCATCCTGGATGTTGGTCGCGAGCGGCTTTTCCATGAACACATGGCAGTTGGCCGCGATCGCCTTCAGCGCGTATTCGGCATGCGTGTTGGGCCAGCTGTTGATCGAGACGGCGTCCGGCTTGGTCTCCTTCAGCGCCACGTCGAAATCTTCGTAGAGCGGATAGCCGGCAAGTTCGGACGGGATCTTGGTGTTGCTCTTGATCGAGCGGCTCATGATGCCGACGATCTGAAAACCCTCGGAGCGGTGATAGGCGCTGGCGTGCGACGCACCCATATTGCCGAGACCCACCACCAGCACTTTTACCTTGTCGGCCACTACTGCCTCCCGTTCCTTAATCATTAAAACCATGTGCGAGGGGCTCAGTTGCCGCACGTGTTGATCGCTTGCCCGGGCAATCATCTTAGGTTTGCGCAGCCCCTCATTGCCCTGCCGGGCATTTCTCCCCGTATAGTGACGGGGAGAAAGACGCTGTCATCACCGATTTTCGCCAATCGCCAGCGTTGGAGCGCTTCCCTTCTCCCCGTCACTATACGGGGAGAAGGTGCCGGTAGGAGGATGAGGGGCGGCGCTGGCCTCGAAAATTGGCACCCTACTTCACCGCCGAATCGAACAGATGCGCCTTGATCTTCTCGACATCGAGCGCGGCGAAGCCTTCCGACAGTTTGACGCCGTCGGCGTCGGCCTTCACCTTGGCCTTGTCGAAGTCGTTGGCTGGGGGAATGAGATCGTTGGTGCAGACATCCTCGGCCTTCACCGGATTGGTGATCTGGCCGATCTTGTGGATCTCGTCGAAGAAGCCCTGCCAGCTCGCCATGTCGTGCGAGCCCCAGCCGCCGCGCTTGTCCATGTCGCCACGGAAGACGTTGATCTGCTGCAGGATCGAGGTGGTGCCGAGCTCCGGCCCGAGGTTCTTGGCCAAAGTCGGGAACTGTTCGAACACCGCCTCGACCGCCGCGCGCGGATTTTGATACCCGAACTCCAGGCCCATCGCCCAACCGCGCAGGTATTTTTCCAGGAACGCTTTCTTGTCGGGATCGGCAAGGTCGGCGGCGCGCACGACGAAGGTGTTCGCCGGCAGCTTGGAGTTCTTCACGCCGAGCCAGTATTCGAAGTCGAGACCCTTGGCGATCCATTCGGCGCGCAAGCCTTCCCATGACAGCGCCGCGTCGCCCTGGCCGCCGGCAAGCGCGGTGCCCCAGGTCGGCCAGCCGGCCTCGACATATTTGACCTTCTTGATGTCGACGCCTTGCGCGGCAAGCAGCGGATCGGTGATCGACTGCCAGGCGGCGGAACCGAGCAGGATGGTCTTGCCTTCGAGCTTCTTCAGGTCGTTCGAGCCCTCGCCCTTGCGGAAGGCGATGGAGAACGTGTCGCGCGCGCCCATGTGGAACACCGACTTCAGCTTCATGCCGTTCTGGATGGCGAAGGAGAACACGCCGGGCGAGGGAAAGCCCATGTCGGCCTGGCCGACATCGACGAACTTCACCGTTGCCGTGCCGTCGGACGGTCCCGGCTGCATGTCGGTGTCGAGCCCGTCGAAATAGCCGGCCTTCTTGGCCGCCCAGTAGGGATAGTCGTCGAGCACTTCGAGCGTGCCGCGCGGCGAGATCCAGGTGAATTTTCCATAGGCCTCGGCTCTGGCCTCGAGGCCCGACGCGCCTAGCGCGGTCGCCGTCACCAACCCGGCGCCGGTGACCTGCAGGAAGGTACGGCGGCTCATTCCCGCCTTGTGGATGAAATTGTCGTTGGTCATGGCATTCCCCTTTTTGTTTGATGTTGGTCAGTCGCCCGTCTCCGGGGCGCGGTCATTGCCCTCTGCTTCAAGCCTCCCAGCTCGCCCATTTCTTGCCGATGAGGAAGAACAGCACGTAGATCAGGATGCCCAGCATCGACAGGATCAGCACCACGGCGAAGAATTGCGGCATCTGGATCATCGACGAATAGGTGGTGAGCCGGTTGCCGAGGCCGAAGCCGCCGCCGACCATCTCGGCGCCGACCGCCGTGAGCAGGCCGAAGATGGCGCCGATCATCAGCCCGACCAGGATCATCGGCAGCGCCATCGGCGCGCGGATCTTCCAGAAGATCTGCAAGGTGCTGGCGCCGTAGGATCGTGCCAGCGCGATCTTGGCGCTGTCGACGCGGCGGAAGCCGGTGGCGGCGTTGATCATCACCATCGGCCCGGCTGCCAGCGCCACCGCGATGATACGCGGCGTGTAGCCGAAACCGAAGCGCAGGATCAAAAGCGGCACCAGCGCCAGCATCGGCGTGGTGACGAGCAGCAATATGTAGGGCGCGACGATCTTTTCCGCGAAGGGGAACTGGGTGATGACGGCGGCCAGCACCAGCCCGATCACCGCGCCGATGGCAAAGCCGGACACCAGCTCGACCAGCGTGTAGCCAAGATGCGGCGCGATCAGCGGAAACTCGTCGAACAGCGCATAGCCGATCGAGCTCGGCGGCGGCATGATGTAGAGCGGCACGTGAAACAGCCGCAGCGCCAGTTCGATGCCGCCGATGATGATGACGGCGACGGCGAGGATGGCCGCCACCTCTTTCCCGGACTTGATGCCGGGGCCACTGGCGAAGGCCGAGAGGTTGGTCAGGCTGACGTCCTGTCCATCACCTGATTTCGACTTGGAGAATTCGGGAATGGCGTCGCTCACGGCCTGATCCTCACGATCTCGGCACTCGGGCGTTCCGGCGCCTTCGGCCTGGTGCGCTCGCCGACAATGTCCATCTTGATCCGGTTGGTGAGGTCGAAAACCTCCTTCGTCGCCATGATCTCCAGCGAACGCGGCCGCGCGAACGGCACGCGATATTCCTTGGCGACTTTGCCCGGCCGCGCGCTCAGCACCACCACGCGGTCGGAGAGAAAAATCGCTTCCTCGATCGAGTGGGTGATGAAGACGATGGTGGTCTTGGTGTCGAGCCAGATCTCCTCGACCAGCCGGTTCATCTCCTCGCGGGTAAAGCTGTCGAGCGCGCCGAACGGCTCGTCCATCAACAGCACCGAAGGCTTCAGCGCCAGCGCCCGCACGATCGCCGCGCGCTGCTGCATGCCGCCCGAGAGCTCGCGCGGGAACTTGCCGCCGAAACCGTCGAGGCCGACCCGGTTCAGGAGATGCGCGATCCAGGCGCGGTCGGGTTTTTCGCCCTTGATCTCGAAGGGAAAGCGGATGTTGGCGTCGAGATTGCGCCACGGCAGAAGGTTGGCTTCCTGGAACACGATGCCGATATCGGGATGCGGCCCGGTGATCGCCTTGCCGTCGAGCCGGATCTCGCCGCCGGTCAGGCCGTGCAGGCCCGACATCGACCACAGAAGCGTGGTCTTGCCGCAACCCGACGGGCCGACGATCGAGACGATTTCATTGGCCCTGACGTCAAGGCTGCAGCGGTCCAGCGCCAGGAGGTCGCCGGACGCCGTGTGATAGATCTTGGTCGCTGCCTGCACGCCAAGCTTCGGCGTTGTTGCTTCGCCCGCGTTCATCCGCCCCTCGGAGATTGCGTGATGATCCAATAGGTCATCAGACTGCCAGAAATCAGTGTGTAACTATCCTACTTTGCTGTCAAGCGCCGGTGGTGGTAAGCGTATCATCAAAATCGTAGATGCAAGTTATCCGATTGTTTTTGCCACGTTTTCTTTGCCTTGAAATCCTTGTTGCTTTCCTACATAGTTAGATAGGCGCACACGGCGCCGTCCTTGCGGCACGGATCGGCTGCAACAGTGCCGGGCGCATGGAACGACGGCGTGCAAACATGTTAAGAGGTCAGGTCGAAAACGGGCTAGGGAACACCGCCTTCATGACCGAAGCTGCCAGCCATCCGATCGTGGACGAAGAAGGAGCCGGGGGCGAGCCCGTCCGGCGCATTCCCGACATCATCTCGCTCGTCAAGGATTCCTACGCGGAATTGCGCCCGGCCGAACGCCGCGTCGCCGATGTCGTGCTTGAAAATGTCAAATATGCCGTCGACGCCTCCAACGCGGCGCTGGCCCAGCGCGCCGGCGTCAGCGAGCCGACGGTGACCCGTTTCTGCCGCGCCATCGGCTGCGAGGGCGTGCGCGACTTCAAGCTGAAGCTGGCACAGAGCCTCGTCGTCGGCGCGCTCTATCTGGACACCTCGCCGGCCAGGGAGGGCGACACCGGCATGCCGTTCTGGAGCGCCGTGTTCGGCGAAGCGCGGCGGGCACTGCAGGAGGCCGAGCGGCAGCTCGATCCGGGTGAACTGGAAAAGGCGGCCGAGCTGATCGCCCGGGCCCGCCAGGTCACTGTGTTCGGGCTCGGCGGCAGCTCTTCGGCGCTGGCGCAGGAAACCCAGTACCGGCTGTTTCGCTATGGCATCTCGATCAGCGCCCAGTGCGACCCCTACCTGATGCGCATGACCGCCTCGACGCTGAAGCCTGGCGACCTGGTGATCGCCATCTCGGCGACCGGGCGAACGCGCGAGGTGATCGAGGCCGTCGAACTCGCCAAGCACTACCGCGCCAACGCGATCGCCGTGACGGCGCCCGACACCGAACTCGCCCGCGCCTGCGACGTCAGGCTGACGGTCGCCGTGCCCGAATATCCCGACACGCTGAAGCCGACCGCCTCGCGCTATGCCTTCCTGGCAATGATCGACCTTTTGGCGGTCGCCTCGGCCTACAAGCTCGACGGCTCGGCCCGCGAGACGGTCCGCCGCATCAAATACAACGCCCAGATCCACCGCACGGGCAAGGAAATGGAGCCGCTCGGGGATTGATGAGGCGTTCTTCCTTCTCCCCTTGTGGGAGAAGGTGTCGCCGAAGGCGACGGATGAGGGGTGTTCCAGCTTGGCACCGACGGCACCCCGTGGCGCACCCCTCATCCGTCTCGGCGCTGCGCGCCGATCCACCTTCTCCCACAAGGGGAGAAGGAAGAAGAAAGAGGGAAGACATGCTCGAAATGGCACCGACGAAACAGGCAGCCGCATGGCTCGCATCCCTGGCGCAGGCGCTCGCAGCCGGCGATGTGACCGCCGCAAGCAACCTCTTCGTCGACGATTGCTACTGGCGCGACCTGCTGACCTTCACGTGGAACGTCACCACCATGGAAGGCCGCGCGGCCATCGCCGGCATGCTGAAGTCGACTTTGGCGACGACCAGGCCAACCGGCTGGCGGATCACCGGCGAAGCCACCTCGGATGAAGGCACCATCGAGGCCTGGTTCACCTTCGAAACGGCGGTGGCCACGGGACAAGGCATCATGCGTCTGCGCGATGGCCGCTGCCGCACCCTGTTCACGGCGATGACCGACCTCAGGGGGTTCGAGGAGCGCAAGGGACCGACGCGGCCGCTCGGCGTGCGCCACAAGGCCGATCCCGAACGCGAGACCTGGTCGGAGGCGCGGGCACGCGAGACGCGCGAGCTCGGCGTCTCGGAGCAGCCCTATTGCCTGGTCATCGGCGGCGGCCAGGGCGGTATCATGCTCGGTGCACGGCTGCGTCAGCTCGGCGTGCCCACCATCATCATCGAGAAGAACGCAAGGCCGGGCGATTCCTGGCGCAACCGCTATCGCACCCTCGTGCTGCACGACCCGGTCTGGTACGACCATCTGCCCTACATCCCGTTCCCCGACAACTGGCCCGTCTTCACGCCCAAGGACAAGATGGGCGACTGGCTGGAAATGTACACGCGCGTCATGGAGCTGAATTACTGGGTCGCCACCAGGTGCCTCAGCGCCAGCTACGACGAGGCGGAGAAAGAATGGACCGTGGTGGTCGATCGTGTCGGTCGTCAGATCACGCTGAAGCCGAAGCACATCGTCTTTGCCACCGGCGCCTACGGTCCGCCGCGCAAGATCGAGCTGCCCGGCGCGGACCAATTCAAGGGCGAGTTGCTGCATTCCAGCCAGTATGCCAGCGGCGAGAAATTCCGCGGCAAAAAGGTCGCCGTCATCGGCGCGGCCAGCTCCGGGCACGACGTCTGCGTCGATCTCTGGGAGAGCGGCGCCGACGTCACCATGATCCAGCGCTCGCCGACCACCGTGGTCAAGTCGGACACGCTGATGCAGGTCGGCTTCGAAATCTTCTCCGAGGATGCGCTGGCGCGCGGCATCACCACCGAAAGGGCCGACATGATCGTCGCCTCCACGCCATTCGCGCTGGTGCCCAAGGGCCAGCGCGCGCTCTACGACGTCATCCGCGCGCGCGACGCGGCCTTCTATGAGCGTCTCGCCGCCTCCGGCTTCGCGCTGGATTTCGGCGACGACGAGACCGGCCTGCTGATGAAGGCCTACCGCACCGGCTCGGGCTATTACATCGATGTCGGCGCCTCGGACCTGATCATCGACGGCAAGGTCGGCATCCGCAGCGGCGTCGCCATCAAATCACTGACGCCGAAAGGCATCCTGTTCGAGGACGGCAGCGAACTCGAGGCCGACGCCATCGTCGCCTGCACCGGCTACCAGTCGATGAACGAGAATGTGGCGGCGCTTGTCTCGCGCGAGGTCGCCGACAAGGTCGGCCCCTGCTGGGGCCTCGGCTCCGGCGTCAAGGGCGACCCCGGCCCCTGGCAAGGCGAATTGCGCAACATGTGGAAACCGACCGCACAGGAAGCCCTATGGTTCCACGGCGGCAATCTGGCCCTGTCGCGATTTTATTCGAAGTATGTCGCGCTGCAGATCAAGGCACGGATGGAAGGGATCGATACGCCGGTTTATGGCAAGCCTAGTAACGCTGGGCAGTGAAGCTGCTGATCTCCCCCCTCGTGGGGGAGATGGCCGGCAGGCCAGAGGGGGCGCTGTCCCGCCGGCCTCTCAGCCGATTGCAATTGCGCTTGGCACAGGTTCTTTGCAGGTCGCAGGATGGCCAGGGTTTGCGTTCCTTCGCGCCCCCCTCTGCCCTGCCGGGCATCTCCCCCACGAGGGGGGAGATTGGCTGATCATTCATGCCGGTGCCCGAAATGCCGGGCCGCCACCTCGACATGCGTATGTCGCGCATGCGCCGCGAAACGGTCGGTCTCGCCGACATCGTTGACCGCTTCGTTCGGCCACCAGATGCCGCCGATGACGATGCCTTCGCAGACCAGCCGCTGGTCGGCGACCAGCGAGGCGCCGACCGCATCGACGAAGGTGAAGCGGCCTGGCCGCTGCCGCAGCAGAGCGACGTCGCCGACGGTACCGACCGCCAGCGTGCCGAGGTCCGGCCGTGCGATCGCCCGCGCCGGCGCTTGCGTCGCCGCGCGCAAGACCTCGGCCACCGGCATGCCGAGCGCCATCAGCTTCGACATGCACACCAATATGTCGAAGGCCGGCCCGTCGACGCAGTAGAGATGCACGTCGCTCGAAATGACGTCGGGCGCCAGCCCTTCGGCCAGCATGGCGCGCGCGACGTCGAAGTCGAAAGAACCCATGCCATGGCCGAGATCGAAGATGACGCCGCGCTCGCGTGCCAGCCGCATGTCGGGCCGCACCATGCCGGAAGCGAAGACCGGCGCGTTGGGGAACGGCCGAAAGCAATGGGTGAGGATGTCGCCCCGGCGCAGGCGCGGCAGCACTTCGGAGCGGCCGGGTGGCGGCTCATCTATATGCGCCATCAGCGGCAGTCCGGCTTTGTCGGCGGCCTCCAGCGCCAGATCCACCGGCGCGATGCCGCTGGTGCCGCCTGCATGCTTGCCGGAGCGGACCTTGACGCCGACCACGACGTCGGCGTGCTCGCGCGCCGCGGCCACCACCTCGCGCGGCTCGCAAAGCCGGAGATCGCTGCATTCGCCGACCGACACCGTCTGCGAGAAGCCGAAAATGCCGGCAAAGGAAATGTTGACATAGGCCAGGATGCGCACCTTCGAGCGCTCCATGACATGGCGGCGGAAGCCGAGAAAATTGCCCGCACCGGCGCTGCCGGCATCGATGAAGGTGGTGGTTCCGCTTTTCGCTGCGAGCCGGTCGGCATCGACGCCGAGCGAGGTGCCGCCCCAATAGACGTGGCTGTGCAGGTCGACGAGGCCGGGCGCGACGATGCAACCGGTCGCATCGACCACCTGCGCGGCGCTGGTCACGGGGATGTCGGCGTCGACCGCGGCGACACGGCCATTGGCGATAGCGACATCGCGTGGTGCGTCGATGCCGGACGCCGGATCGATCAGCCGTCCGCCCTTCAGCAGGAGGTCGAATTGCATGGAGATGCCTCCGCCTTGTTGCTTCGTCTTTCAGGCCGGCCTGTACGCGACGGCCTCGACTTCGATCTTGATGTCGATCATCAGCCGCGATTCGACCGTGGTGCGCGCCGGCGGATTTTTGGGAAAATGCCTGGCATAGACCGCGTTGAAGGCACCGAAGTCGCGCGCGTCTTCCAGCCAGACAGTGGTCTTGACCACGTCGTCCATCGTGCAGCCGGCCAGCGCCAGCGCGGCCTTGACGTTGGCGAGCACCTGCTCGGTCTGTTCCGTGATGCCACCCTTGACCACGATGCCGTTGCCGCCGACCGGAACCTGGCCCGAGATAAAGACGAAATCGCCGGCCCGCACGGCGGGCGATAGCGGCACGTGGGACGTTCCAAAAGTCTGCTTGGGCACGGGATGGCTCCTCCGATGACGCGGCGAGGCACCGAGGCGGCACCCGCTTTGGGGGAGATTTACCGCGATCGGGGCGATCCCGATAGGGGCCTTGTTGGAAAGCAACATTCTTCGAAATCCGTGTTGCTTTATTACAGAAGCGCTTGCATCGTACGCGCTTGCCGGACGGGCTCGACGCCACGACGGACAGACGCCCTTGCGAGACGGAGACCCCGACAATGACCTTCGACAAGAACCCGTTTCCTTCAGGCGACGCCGACCGCCACGCGCTGTGGGAGATGCTGGTGCGGCGCGACATCGACGCCTTCATCGGCCAGGACTGGTCCATGGTCGAGAACGACTTCGTCGCCGAAAGCTTCTTTGGCATGCACGCGCATTTCCTGGCCAACGCCGATGCCTGGCGGCTGCAATTCCCCAGGCTGGAAATCTATCGCGACGAGTGGCTGCGCCAGGCCAAGGAGACGGCGGCGACCAAATTCGCCGAGCCGCTGCGCGAGGCGCTGTTTCGCGTCACCAATCTGCGCGACATCGATGTCGACGGCGACCGCGCC
>NZ_RZSJ01000195.1:0-9811 GCF_003998025.1 Mesorhizobium sp. M8A.F.Ca.ET.021.01.1.1 | reverse complement strand
GTTGCAGGTCGGCGATCGCGCCGACCCTGGTCCCCTTGGCGCCATAGGCCTCGGCGTATTTGACGAAGTCGGGATTGCCGAAGGTCATGCCGAAATCCGGGAACTCGTCGACCGCCTGCTTCCAGCGGATCATGCCATAAGCATGGTCTTCCAGCAGCAGGACGACGAGGTTGAGCTTGAGCCTGACGGCGGTCTCCAATTCCTGGCTGTTCATCATGAAGCCGCCGTCGCCGCAAATGGCCATGACACGGCGCTGGGGATAGAGCAAAGCCGCCATCATCGCCGACGGCAGGCCAGCGCCCATGGTGGCGAGCGCATTGTCGAGCAGCAGCGTGTTTGCCATGCGCGTGCGGTAGTTGCGCGCGAACCAGATCTTGTACATGCCGTTATCGAGCGCGAGGATCCCCTCGGCCGGCATCACGGCGCGCACGTCGTGCACGATGCGCTGTGGCGTGAAGCGGTCTTCGGTGGCGCGCGCGGCGATGCGGCTCAGAATGCCTTCGCGCAGCGGCAGCAGAGCTTGCGCGTTGTGGATCTTGCCTTCGACGCGGTCCGCCAGCAGCGCCAGCGACGGACCGAGGTCGCCGACGATCTCGGCCTGCGGAAAATAGACCTGCTCGACGTCGGCTGAGTGGTAGCCGACATGGATGACCTTCGGTCCGTTGGCGCCCATGATGAAGGGCGGTTTCTCGACCGTGTCGTGGCCGATGGTGATGATCAGATCGGCCTGCTCGATGGCTTCGTGCACATAGTCGCGTTCCGAGAGTGCCGCCGTTCCCATGTAGAGTTCGGTGCCGCCGGGCACGGTGCCCTTGCCCATCTGAGTGGTGAAGTAGGGGATCTGCGTGCGCAGCACGAATTGGGCGATGTCAGGGGTGACGCGCGGGCGCGACGCCGCCGCGCCGAACATCAGCAGCGGACGCTTGGCCTCGATGATCATGCGGGCGGCGCGATCGAGCGCGTCCGCGCTGGCTATGGGGAGGTCGACCGGGTGTGTCGGCACCAGCGCGACCGGCTCGCACTGCGCCGCCGCGATGTCTTCCGGCAGCTCCAGATGCACGGGGCCGGGGCGCTCCTCCTGCGCGACGCGGAAAGCTTCGCGCACCAGCGAAGGGATCATCCTGGGCGAGACGATCTGGCGCGACAGCTTGGTCAGCGGCTTCATCGCCGCGACGATGTCGACGATCTGGAAGCGCGCCTGCCGCGACGACAGGATGCCCTTCTGGCCGGTGAGCATGATCATCGGCATGGCGCCGAGCAGCGCATAGGCCGCACCGGTCGTCAGGTTGAGCGCGCCGGGGCCAAGCGTGGTGATGCACACACCCGGCTTGCCGGTGAGCCTGCCATAGGTGGCGGCCATGAAAGCGGCCGCCTGCTCGTGGCGGGTCAGGATGAGCTGGATCGACGAGCCGCGGATGGACTCGACGATGTCGAGATTCTCTTCGCCCGGAATGCCGAAAATCCGATCGACCCCTTCATTCTCGAGGGCAGCCACGAACAGATCCGAACCCTTGGTCATCAACCGTCTCTCCTGCGATGCGCGCATTCCGCCAGCCATCTTCATATGGCACCGGAACGCGACGCCTCAAAGAGGGCTAGTCGTCTGCTGGCGATCACGCCATCATTTTCGGCAAGCCGGCCGCCAATGCGTCGACGGCCAGCCGGACCTTGAGCGGCAGATGCGGCGTCTGCAGCCAGAGCGCATGACAGTCGTAGGGATAGCGCGGCTGGTCCGGCAATAGTGCCACCAGCGCGTCGGCCTGGATTCGTTCGCGAACCAGCCAATGAGGCAGCCACGCGAGGCCCATGCCGCCGACGGCGGCATCGGCGATGGCATCGAGATCGTCGAGCCGCAGCCGGCCGTTTGGCATGAGTTCGAGCGCGGCTTGTCCCTCGCGCGGAAACAGCCAGGGCTGAGCGATCATACCGAGCCGGCGGTAGACAATCGCCTGATGACCGGCGAGGTCCTCGATCCGCCGTGGTTCGCCATGAATTTCCAGATAGGAAGGCGCGGCACAGACGACCATGTCCTGGCGTGCAACGCGGCGCGCAATCACGCCGGCCTTGTCGTCCAGTTCACCGGTCCGAATGGCGAGGTCGTAGCCATCCTCGGCGAGATCGGCGAAGCGGTCGCTCAGCGACAGGTCGAGCTCCAGCATCGGATACCGCCGCGCCAATTGCAGCAATAGAGGGGTCACGCAGTGGCGGCCGAAATGCGCCGGCATGGTGACGCGCAATTTTCCCCGCGGTTCCGAGAGCTGATCAGCAGCAAGCGCGTCGGCGGCTTCGGCCTCGGCCAGCACCAGCCGGCACCGCTCATAATAGGCGCGGCCGAAATCGGTCAGGCTCTGGCGGCGCGTGGTCCGGTTGATAAGACGCACGCCAAGCCTGTCCTCAAGAAACCGGACATGCTTGCCGACCATCGGTCCGGATAGATCGAGCACGGTGGCCGCCGCCGCGAACGAACCGAGATCAACGGCCCTGACGAACACGGCCATGCTTTCAAGCCTATCCATTTTCGAAACTCCTGGTTTCTACTGCACAATATAAACAGCCATTTATCGCCAAAGGGCTTCGCCTCATAGCTCATTCGGTTCAGATATTTTGGAGTGAGCAAAATGACCCGTATCGTCCGCTTCCACCAGCATGGTGGTCCCGAGGTCCTGCGCATCGAGGAGGTCGATCTTCCCCCGCCGGGCCAGGATGAGGTTCAAATCCGCGTCAAGGCACTCGGCCTCAACCGCGCCGAGGCGCTGCTGCGCGCGGGCAGCTATATCGAGACACCCGTGCTGCCCTCCGGGCTTGGGCTGGAAGCGGCAGGCGTCATCGAGACAATTGGCGAAGGCGTGACCGGGCTGAGCCCCGGCGATGCCGTCAGTGTCATCCCGCCGCAATCGATGGTTCGCTGGCCGGCTTATGGCGAGCTTGTCACCTTTCCCGCCGGGCTCATCGTCAAACACCCGCCGTCCCTCGACTGGGGGACGGCGGCGGCGATCTGGATGCCGTACCTCACCGCCTATGGTGCGTTGATCGAGATCGCCAAGCTGGGTGGACAAGACTTCGTCGTCATCACCGCCGCCTCCAGCAGCGTCGGGCTCGCCGCGATCCAGATCGCCAACAGGGTTGGTGCGACAGCGATCGCGGTGACGCGGACGTCAGCGAAGAGGCAAGCACTTCTCGACGCCGGCGCAGCGTATGTGGTGGTGCTCGAGGAAGAGGAACTGGCGGAAAGACTGGGCCAGATCGCCGGGCCGCAAGGCGTACGCGTCGTGTTCGATCCGATCGCCGGGCCGATCTTCGAGCCGTTGACCGCGTCCATGTCGTCGGGCGGCATTTTGATCGAATACGGTGGCCTCAGCCGCGAGCCGACGCCGTTCCCGTTGCCTGCGGTGCTAGGAAAGACACTGACGTTGCACGGTTATCTCGTCCACGAGATCACCGGAAATCCGGAGAAGTTGGAGGGTGCCAAGGCGTTCATCCTCCAAGGGCTTGAGGACGGCACGCTGAGGCCGATCATCGACAGAACGTTTCCCTTCGACCAGATCGTCGAGGCGCATTGCTATCTCGAATCGAACGAGCAGTTCGGCAAGATCGTCATGACGGTTTGAGCAGCAATCATTCTCACCGGCAATATTACCCCTTGAAGGCGCCGCCCCGCATTCCTAAATCCCGAATGCGGGCCGGGCCCCTCTGACTGTCGCTTTTCGGCGACCGTGATGTCGGACCGCTATAACGGGCCCCTTTCCATTCTTTTCGGTCGAGCGGGCTCATTCCTTCATTGGTTCGGAGCCCCTGATGACATCATCTCTGCTTGGTATGGTTTGCCCCTCCTGCCGCGTCGCGCTCGTAATGAGCGAACGCCAGGGGATCGAGATCGACTATTGTCCGCAGTGCCGCGGCGTCTGGCTCGATCGTGGCGAACTCGACAAGATCATCGAGCGCTCCGGCAGGGATGCGCCGCCCGCGCCGCAACCACAGCCGGCAGCATTCTCCCAGCCGCACCATGGCCGGGACCGCGATGACGACTATTCCCGCTCGCATGGCCAACGCTATCCGAAGCGGAAGAAGTCGTTCTTCGAAGAGTTGTTCGACTGATCGCATGACGCCCGCCACCCGGCCGACGTTTTGCTGAAATTTCCGAAACCACATCGATAAAGGTCACCCCGATGACTTCCCGCACAAGCCGATTTGCCGCCCTCTTCGCTGGACTGTTCCTCGCCTTCTCCATGGTCGCGATCGATCATGCCGAGGCGCGGCGCGGCGGCAGCTTCGGCAGTCGCGGCACGCGCACCTTCCAGTCGGCACCGCCGACCAGGACTGCGCCGGCGCCGACCGCGCCGGTCGAGCGTTCGATGACACCCAACACCGGGGTCAACAATGCTGCCCGGCAGCCGCAGGCCGGCCCGCAGAGGCCTGGCTTCATGAGCGGCTTCGGCGGAACGATGATGCGCGGCCTGCTGCTCGGCGGCCTGATCGGACTGCTCGTGGGCCAGGGCTTCGGCGGCCTCGCCGGCATGTTCGGATTCCTGCTCCAGGCCCTGCTCATCGGTGGCGCCATCATGCTGGCCATCCGGTTCTTCCGGTCGCAATCTGCGCGTGGTCCCGCGCCCGCGCTCGCCGGCATGGGCAATGCCCAGGCTTCGCGGTTCGAGAACCGCGCAACGGCACAGAAGGAGACCGGAACCGGGGGTTCCTTCACGATTCCCGGCTTTGGCGGCGGTTCGGGCGGGGGCCATGAGGCCACCGGATCCGAGGAGATCACGCTGGCCCAGACGGACCTCGACGCCTTCCAGCAGTTGTTGACCGAGGTCCAGGAAGCATTCGGCCGCGAAGACCATGCCGCATTGCGCCGGTCGGTGACGCCTGAGATGGTGTCCTATCTGTCGGAAAAACTGGCCGACAATGCCCAGAAAGGTCTCAGAAACGAAGTGTCCGATGTCACCCTGCTGCAGGCCGACATCGCGGAAAGCTGGCGCGAGGATGACCGCGACTACGCCACGGCCGCATTGCGCTACGAGTCTCGCGACGTGACGCGCGAACGGGCGAGCGGCAAGGTCGTCGACGGTGACGAGGATCATCCGACAGAGGCGACAGAGTTGTGGACGTTCACGCGCCAGAATGGCTCGACCTGGAAGCTCTCGGCAATACAAGAGGCTTGAGTCCGGCGAGCCTGCTGGCGATCAACCCACGATCTTGACGCACATCGGCGTGCCGATCTCGATGGCGCGTCCGGTTTCGGTCAGCATGCCGGTGCTGGCATCGCGGGCAAAGATCGAGATGCGGTCGGCGTTCTGGTTGGCCGAGAACAGATGACCGCCCGACGGTGTCAGCGCAAGGTTGCGCGGCGTGGCACCCCCGCAAGGAACATAGCCGACAAGGCGCAAGCCGCCGGTCTCCTGATCGACCGCCATGATGACGATGCTGTCGTGGCCGCGGTTGCCGCCATAGACAAAACGGCCATCCGGCGAGATCTGGATATCGGCGCAGTGGTTGGTCTCACGCGCCTCGTCCGGCACCGCCGGCTTGATGTCGATGATCGACAACCTGCCGGTCGCATTGTCGAGTGCCATCGAGACAATCGTCGAATCCAACTCGTTCATGACAAAGACGAAGCGGCCGTTCGGGTGCAGGGCGATGTGACGCGGACCGGCACCCGCTGGCAGTGCGGATTCGGCGAGCTTCACCAGACCCCCGTCCTGACCGATCCGGTAGGAGACCAGCCGGTCGATGCCGAGGTCGGCGACGATTGCCGTTCCACCGGCAATGGTTTCGTTGACGCTGTGCGCATGCGACCGCTCCTGCCGCGCCGCATTCGTTCCGGTGCCCTTGTGCGACACGCTGGCCAGCGGCGCGGACAGCGCACCGTCCTTGTCAAAAGCATAGATCGCCACCGCCCGATCCGGGCCACCCTGCCCGGCGCCATAGTTGGCAACCAGGAGTTTCGTCCCGTCACGGGTAATGCTGTTGTGGGCGGTGATGCTGCCAAGGGCGGGCTGCTTGTTCCGATAGCTCAGCCTGTTCGAGGCCCGATCGAAGCTGTAGGCGGAGACAGTTCCCTCCCGCCAGGTAGACACTTCCGAGTTGGCATAGAGGCGCGAACCATCGGGGGTGACGGACAGGAAGCTCGGGTTGTCGATGTCGTTGGTCTCAGCCAGCTTTTGAACAACCAGCGTCCTTTCATCAAAACTGTAAACACCAAGACCAACACCGCGGGCGCCCTGAAAATACGGCGCCTCGCGGTTCAGACTGCCGACAAACACCAGACAGGCATTCCAGACACCGCGCATGATTTCCTCCTGCCTGCCCGCGCTGCCGCGCGCCAAAACCGGTCAAAATTTCGCCTGTCCTCGCTTGCAACGCAACCCCATATGTGAAAATAGTATTTACAAAAGAAGATTGACGGGAGGAGACGTCGTGCAGTCAGGCGCCTTGATGCGTGCTCGAATGATAGACCGGGCGTTCTCGCGAGATCGGTGGATTGCGCCATGAACGATTTCGCGCCAACCGTCGGCGTTGCCTCGACGCACCCTGCGAACATGCCTGCCGATCATGCCGCCCTGCCGGTGTGGAACGCCGAGAACTGGTTCTACGAGGACTGGCCGGTCGGCCAGAAAATCCGCTCGTTGCGCCGCACCATGGCCGAGGGCGACAGCCACCTCTTCAACACACTGGTCCTCGACATCCACCCCTATGTGCAGGACCAGATGTTTGCCGAGAGCGAGGGCATTTTCGGCAAACGGCTGATTGCCGGCGCGTTCGTCTTCTCGGCGGGCCTCGGGCTGGTCGCCACCAACTGTGTCAACGCCTTCTCCTATGGCTACGACAAGCTGCGCTTCATAAAGCCCGTCTTCATTGGTGACACGATTTATTCGATCCGCTCCAACCTCGACAAAAAGCCCCGCTACAAGGAGATGGGGCTGATCCGCGCCAGCTACGAGGTCTTCAAGGGTGAAGGCGAACTCGTTTTGTATTGCGAGCATTTGCAGACGGTGAAATACCGCAACCCTGCCGATTTCGTCGGCAAGACGGAGAAATGAAGATGCCGGCAGCAGCCGAATTGCCGCTTGCCGGCCTCGTCGTCGTCGACATGAGCCAGTTCCTGTCCGGGCCGTACTGCTCGCTCAGGCTGCTCGATCTCGGCGCCCGCGTCATCAAGATCGAACGTCCTGACGGGGGCGACCTGTCGCGCCGGCTCTATCTCAGCGACACCGAGATCGGCGGCGATTCCACCATCTTCCATGCCATCAACCGGGCCAAGGAAAGCCTGGCCATCGATTTGAAGAACGAGGCGGACCTCAAGGCATTGCGCGGGCTGCTGGCCAAGGCCGATGTGCTGATTCAGAATTTCCGGCCGGGTGTCATCGAACGGCTCGGCCTCGACTACGAGGCCGTCCGCCAGATCAATCCGCGCCTGGTCTATGCCTCGATCAGCGGCTATGGCGAGGAAGGTCCCTGGGTCAAGCGGCCCGGCCAGGACCTGCTGGCGCAGTCGCGCTCCGGCGTGATGTGGCTGAACGGCGACGAGGACCAGGGGCCGGTGCCGTTCGGCCTCGCCATCGGCGACATGCTGGCGGGCGCGGCCTGCGCGCAAGGCATATTGGCCGCGTTGGTTCGGCGCGGCATCACCGGCCAGGGAAGCCATATCGAAACCAGCTTGTTGGAAGCGCTGGTCGACTTCCAGTTCGAGGTGCTGACCACGCATCTCAATGACGGCCGCCGCCTGCCCAGACGCTCAAGTTTCCGCAGCGCGCATGCCTATCTGTCGGCGCCTTACGGCGTCTATCCGGCCAAGGATGGCTACCTCGCCATCGCCATGACGCCGATCCCCAAGCTGGCCGACCTTTTGTCGCTCGGAGAACTGGCCCCCTATCGCGACAGACCGGCATCGTGGTTCACCGCGCGCGACGACATCAAGGCAATCATCGCGCGGAGAATTGCCACCAAGACCATCGACGAATGGCTTGATATCCTCGAACCAGCCGACATCTGGTGCGCCAAGGTGCTGACCTGGCCCGAGATGCTGGCAAGCGAAGGCTTCCAGTCGCTCGACATGCTGCAGACGGTGACGCGCGAGGATGATGTTTCCATCCTCACCACCAGTTCGCCGCTCAGGGTCGATGGGATCAGAGCCAAGGTCGACCGCGCGGCGCCGCGCATCGGCGAACACAGTGCGAAAATCCGCGCGGAGTTCGATCTGTGAGCGTGCATAAACTCAAGGGCATGACCTGGAGCCACCCGCGCGGCTACGATCCGATGGTCGCGTGTTCATCCCGGTGGGAGCAGAAAACCGGCGTTGCCGTCGAATGGGACAAGCGCTCGCTGCAGGATTTCGAATCTTTCCCGGTCGAGGAATTGGCGCGGGCCTATGATTTGATCGTCATCGACCATCCGCATGTCGGCCAGATCACGGCGGAGCGCTGCCTTGAACCGCTCGATGTCGCCGGCCGCGAGGCCGAGCGCGCGGCGCTCGCCTCCGGCAGCGTCGGCCAGTCCTATCCGAGCTACAGCTGGCAAGGCCGGCAATGGGCGTTTCCGATCGACGCGGCGGCGCAGGTGCAGGCCTGGCGGCCGGATGCGCTCGATGCGCCGGCAGCGACGTGGGGCGAGGTGTTCGATCTCGCCCGCCAGGGCCGTGTGCTGCTGCCGCTGCGGCCACCGCATTGCCTGATGACCTTCTACACGCTGGCCGGCAACCTCGGACGTCCTTGCGGGACCGACCCGTCCCACGATCTCATCGCTATCGAGACAGGCAGCGAAGTCTTCGAGAGGATGCGCGAGATCGCGGCGCTGCTCGACCCGGCCTGTTTCGACATGGACCCGATCGCCGTTTCGGAGCGCATGGCGGAGGCCGGCTCCCGCATTGTCTGCGCACCGCTGATCTACGGCTATGTCTCTTATGCGGCGTCGGGTTTTCGCGCGAACAGGCTGGCCTTTGCCGACATCCCGGTCATTGGTTCCGATGGTCCGATCGGCTCGGCACTCGGCGGCACGGGCATAGCCGTTTCAGATTTCTCTGAGGCTAAAGAGGCGGCGATCGATTTCGCCTATTGGGTCGCCAGCTGCGATGTCCAGCGCGGCATCTATGCCGCCGCCGGCGGCCAGCCGGGCCACGCGGCTGCCTGGGAGGACCAGGCTGTCAATGAAGCGACCGGCAGCTTCTATCGGGACACGCGCGCAACGCTGGAGGGCGCCTGGGTGCGGCCGCGCCATGACGGCTACATGGCGTTCCAGCAGGCGGCGTCCGACCGCATCAATTCCGGGCTGACCTCCGGCCATCCGGCCGGCCAGGTCGTCGCCGATCTCATCAGCCTGTTCCGGGCCAGTACCCAGGCGCCCACCTGAGGGACCTGAACTGCATCGTTACTTCAACCGCCATAGCCTGCGGGCATTGCCCGACAGCAGCCCGTCGCGCTCCGAAATGCCGCAGCCCGAAAGCAGCGCATGGGTCGCCGCCACCCAGGTCGACAGACCCCCGCCAAGCGTGCAGACCGGCCAGTCGCTGCCCCAGACGACACGGTCCCAGCCAAACGCACCGATCGTGTGTTCGACATAAGGCCGCAGCGTCTCAACGGTCCAACTGCCGGGATCGGCATAGGCGACCACGCCTGAAACCTTGGCCATGACGTTCGGACGCCGCGCGATCTCGCTCATATGTTCGCGCCAGGGATGCTCGGCGTTGCCCTTGATGTCGGGGACGCCGCAATGATCGAGCACGAACTGGACATCGGGAGCCAGATCGGCGAGCGCGATCGCCCTGGGGATCTGGTGCGGCAGCACGACGAGGTCGAAGGTCAGGCCGGTGCCGCCAAGC
>NZ_RZSJ01000194.1:0-9818 GCF_003998025.1 Mesorhizobium sp. M8A.F.Ca.ET.021.01.1.1 | reverse complement strand
CGCCTTGGCGCGGCCCAGGCATTGGAAACCTTCGCCGCCGGCGCCGGACTTTCATTGGGTGCGGCGCTGGAAAAAAAAACTGCCCGCGCCATCGAGCGGCACGTCGATGGCCAGAAAACCTTTCAGCGCCGCGAAGGCCTCGTTCGACAGCCGCACGCTGCGCAACTCGGCCTTCTCGATGAGCCGCCGCGCGATGTCCGACGGCGCGCGGCCGGCCGATGCCGAGAGGCCGGCCTCCTCCATGCCGCCGGCAATGTGCTGGGAAAGGCCGTCCAGATCACCGTCGAGGACAAGCGCTGCGACCGGGCCGGAGAGCTGGCCGTTGCGCGGCGGGTTGGCGAGATCGGCGAGTGCCGCCTCCAGCATCGGCGCCGAGCCGAAGGCGCGCGCCAGCCGCATGCGCCAGCCGCGCGGCAGGCCGAGTGCCGCCAGCACCGCCTCGAAGATGCCCTGATCACCGAGCGTGACCACCAGCGGCCTGCCGGGCAGCACCAGCGAAAGCAGTGCGTGCGCGTCAGCGACAGAGCGGGCATCCGCTTCAGCCGTGTCGCGGTCGCCGAGATCCTCGATGCCGGCCTGAAAGAACTCGTTGCCGCCCTCGCGGCGCTGGCGAAACACCTCGCCGAGATAGGAATAGCGGCGCGGCGTGCCGGCCTGGCTGGTTATGTGGTCGAGACAGACCGGAATGGTGAATTCGGGCCGCAGGCAGAGCGTCTGCCCAGTCTCGCTCTCCGTAAGGAAAATGCGCCGGCGCAGATCCTCGCCGGCCATGTCGAGGAACGGATCGGCCGGCTGCAGCACGGCAACTTCCACCGCATGCGTGTTGCGGGTTGCGAAGAGCGCGATGATGTCGGCTGATATGGCGGGGTAGCGGGAGGTCATATGCCGCGCCCTTCCCTTCTCCCCCTGTGGGAGAAGGTGGATCGGCGCGCAGCGCCGAGACGGTTGAGGGGTGCGTGTCGGAATGAAGCGTTTGCGTTCCCTGGAACACCCCTCATCCGACCTCGCTTCGCGAGGCCACCTTCTCCCACAAGGGGAGAAGGACAAGAGCGCGCGGCGCTCGTCACTTGGTCCGCTCCTGGGCCTGCGCCGCCAAGATCTTCTTCACTTCGGCGACCAGCTCGCTTTCCGCCACCGTCACCTGCGCCGGGCGCGCGGCGCGCCATTCGGCATTGTCGGTGATTTCGGCGGACATGCGCGCGCCTTCGATCAGGTCCTTGATCTGCAGTTCACCCTTGGCGCGCTCGTCGCCGCCCTGAATGATGGCGACCGGACAGCCGCGACGGTCGGCATATTTGAGCTGCGCCTTCATGCCGGCGCCGCCGAGGTACATTTCGGAGCGGATGCCGGCGGCGCGCAGTTCCGCCACCATCTTCTGGTAGCGGCCGAGGCTTTCCGTGTCCTTGTCCATGACCAGCACGACAACCGGCGCGATCACGTCGGCGCTTCCGAGCTTGCCAAGGTTCTTCAGCGCCGTCATCAGCCTGGAGACGCCGATGGAAAAGCCCGTCGCCGGCACCGGCTCACCGCGGAAGCGTGAGACCAATCCGTCATAGCGGCCGCCGCCACCGACCGAGCCGAAGCGTACGATCTGGCCGTCCTCATTGGGGATCTCGGCCAGCAGTTCGGCCTCGAAGACGGGACCCGTGTAATATTCCAGGCCGCGCACGACGGAACGGTCCATGGCGATGCGGTCCTCGCCGTATCCGGCGGCCCTGACCAAGGCTTCGATCGTCGCGAGTTCGCCGACGCCCTCCTGGTAGACCGTGTTGCCGCTGACGCTGGCATCCTGGCCGGCCTGCGCATTGCGCGCCGTCGCCAGAAGGACGGCTTGGGCTTGAGTATCGTTCAGCCCGGCGCCCTTGGCGAAGTCGCCCTCGCCTTCCTTGCCGCCATCCCAACGCCCTGGGCCAAGCAGAAGCCGGACACCTTCCGCGCCGAGCTTGTCCAGCTTGTCGATGGCACGCAGCACGGTCAGCCGACGACCGGCATTCTCCTCGCCGCCAAGGCCGATTGCTTCCAGCACGCCGTCCAGCACCTTGCGGTTGTTGACGCGGATGACATAGTCGCCGCGCTTGATGCCGAGCGCTTCCATGACGTCGGCCATCATCATCGCCATCTCTGCATCCGCCGCAACGCCCGGCGTGCCGATCGTATCGGCGTCGAACTGCATGAACTGGCGGAAGCGGCCGGGGCCGGGCTTTTCGTTGCGGAACACCCAGCCGGACCGGTAGCTGCGGTATGGCTTGGGCAGGCGTTCGAAATTCTCGGCGACGAAGCGTGCCGTCGGCGCTGTTAGGTCGTAGCGCAGCGACAGCCACTGGTCGTCATCGTCCTGGAAGGAGAACACGCCTTCGTTCGGCCGGTCCTGGTCGGGCAGGAATTTGCCGAGCGCATCGGTGTATTCGATCAGCGGCTGGTCGGCCGGCTCGAAGCCATAGAGCTCATAGACCGAGCGGATCGTCGCCATCATCTTCTCGACGGCGCGGATGTCCTCGGCGCCGCGGTCGGCAAACCCGCGCGGCAGCCGCGCTTTCGTCTTTTCCGATTTGTCGGCCATAATCTGGGCACCCGATGGTTCATGACTTCGTGGCGCGGTAAATCTACCGCGTTCCACAGCGCGCGTTTCCTAACCGATGAAGCCGGGAGCGGCAAGGGTTGGCGCCCCGCGGCGCACCCGACGAGATCAGGAAAAATCGAAACCCTCTGAAACAAAAACACGCCAGAAGTGAAACAATGCCGCCATGAGCGCGGCATCGTGCCGACACAATCGCGGCCGATACAGCGCATCGAAACGAAGGGGTTCAGGACATGACCAGTGCAACGGAATTCCAGGCCAACGGCGAGGCCGGTGAACTGCCCACACGCTTGCGCCCTGCGGGCACCCATGCACCGAAAATGGCTGGCCAGGCGGCCGGGCCGTTCGATGTACCCGCCGACACCGGCAAGGGATCTTCCCTGCGCGACGCCCTGGTGACCGGCCTGCTGGTGATCTATCCGACAGTGGCCACCGTGGCGGCAATCGTCGCCGGGCTGTTCCTGGCCGGCGCCAACGGCACCTGAAACCGTCCGTTTCGCTGGATGCGATTTTCATTCTTGATCAGGGGATTGAGCATGCGACTGGGCTACGCATACGCGCTTGGCTGCGCGTTTTTACTTGGGGCGGCCAATCCGGCCAGCGCCGCAGGCTGCAAGCCGGGGGACGCGGGCCTTGCCGGCCATTACTACCTGCGCGGCGTCATGGAGGTCGGCTCCGAACTGCTGCTGAAGAAGGACGGCAGCTTCGAGTTCATGCTCGCCTATGGCGCCAATGACCAGTACGGTAAGGGCTGTTGGGTGAAAAAGGGCTCGACGGTCGAGGTCATCCCCGCCGGACGCAGTTCGGCATCGACGCATCATACGCCCGACGACAGCGGTTTCAGCGGCCTTGTGCTGAGCATTTCAGGCCGCAGCCTGGTGTGGGACATCAATGGCAGCGGACACAAGGGACGGTTCGAGAAGTGAGGGCAGCGCGACACCTGGGAAGGTCGGCGCCGCCCCTCATCCGGCCTTCGGCCACCTTCTCCCCGTGAACGGGGAGAAGGAAAAAGCAGCTATTTCGGCCGCTTGAAAGCCTTCCGCTGCTTCTCGACCTGCTTGCGGCATACACAGCCTTCGAGATGGTCGTTGACCAGCCCCATGGCCTGCATGAAGGCGTAGACCGTGGTCGGGCCGACGAAGCTCCAGCCTCGCTTCTTCAGGTCCTTCGAAATCCGCACGGAAACCGCGGTGGTCGGGTTGGCGCGCAGATGGGCGAGATCGACGGTTTGCGGCCGTTCCTCCTTGCCGGGTTCGAACCTCCAGAACCAGGCGGCCAGCGAGCCGAACTCGTCGACCATTTCGCGGGCGCGTTTGGCGTTGTTGATGGTCGAGACGATCTTGCCGCGATGGCGGATGATACCGGCATTGCCGAGCAGGCGTTCCACATCCTTGTCGGTGAAGGCGGCGACCTTGTCGAAGTCGAAGCCGGCGAAGGCCTCGCGAAAATTCTCCCGCTTGCGCAAAATGGTCAGCCATGAGAGGCCCGACTGAAACCCTTCGAGGCAGATCTTCTCGAACAGCCTACGGTCGTCGGCCACCGGCCGGCCCCATTCATGGTCGTGGTAGTGCAGATAGTCGGGCAGATTGCCATGCCAGAAGCAGCGCACGACACCGTCAGGACCGGCAAGCAGGCCGGTGTTTTCATTGCTCATCTCAAGAGATCCATCCGTTAACGCGCTTCCGCGCTGCTTTTACCGTGGCTTTACCAGATTCCTGAACCCGGCGGTAACCACACCAAAAGGTTTACTGACAGAACCGCATTTTACGCATTCCGATTCATGTTTCGGTTGCTGCTCGCCGCCAATGATCGCGCAAACCGGGAGCGTTCTTGCCCGGCGTATCAGGCTATCAAGGTGCGTTCCCGATGAAATTCCTGCTTCCGTTGTTCAGCGCGGCGGTGCTTGCCGCAAGCGTCATGCCCTCCCTTGCCGACGACCGCTATGCCGACAGGCCGCCGGTGATGGTGAGCCCCGACCTTTCCGCGCCCTGGGTGCTGCAGCTTGGCCATGCGCCGGGCATCGTGCGGCAGAACCGACAGGCCGTGCAGCAGCCGCGCCAGCGCACCGCGCAGCCCGACCGTGTGCAGACGGCGGGCGTGCAGGCGCCGGCCAAGCGCATGGTCATGCGCCCGCAGATCAACCCGGTCTACCTGCCGCAGGAAGTCGCTTATGACGGAGGCCAGAAGCCAGGCACCATCGTCATCGATACCACGCAGAATTTCCTCTATCTGGTCGAGAAGAACGGCAAGGCGCGGCGTTACGGCGTCGGCACCGGCAAGCCCGGCTTCGAATGGTCGGGCACCCACAAGATCACCAACAAGCGCGTCTGGCCGGACTGGCGTCCGCCTGCGGAGATGATCAAGCGCGAGGCGGCCAAGGGCCGCTACCTGCCGACTTATCTGGCCGGCGGGATGGAAAACCCGCTCGGCGCGCGCGCGCTCTATATCGGCACGACGGAGTACCGCATCCACGGCACCAACCAGCCCTGGACGATCGGCGGCGCGGTGTCGTCGGGCTGCATCCGCATGCGCAACGAGGACGTGGTCGACCTTTATGAGCGGGTCAATGTCGGAACCACGGTCGAGGTGATATAATGATAGCGAATCAGCCGGTTAAGCAGTGCTGAGCAGGTTTTTGCGCGCTGTTGCCCTCAAGCCATAGCGCGCTTCTGGAAGACGTGCTTAGACTGGCGGCGAGTTAACGGGGGACGGGCCGTGTGGGGATACGGCCAGTCACGAGAGGGCAGCACGGGTAACCGGGCTGCCCTTTTCGTTTCACGGTGCGACAGGTCGCCCCGGAGGCACGGTGTTTCGCTTTCAGGGCTGATTTCCGGGCCATGCTCTGCTATTGCAGTGCACAATCTTCCCACCAAAGGTTCGAGCTATGTCCCTCTCCGACGACAGCCGCTATCTCAAGGGCGGCCCGGTCGCCCAGCGCATCATCGCCGCCGTGCGCGAGGACGCGGCCATTGCCAAAGCCGAGGGTTTCCCGCCCAAGCTGATCTCGATCACCGTCGGCGATACCGACGCGGTCGATGTCTATGTACGCAACCAGCGCGCCAAGGCTCAGCTCGCCGGCATCGATTTCGAGGAGCGGCGCTTTCCCGCCACCATCACCTCGGGTGAGCTGGAAGCAGCCATCCACGGGCTGAACGCCGATCCGCGCGTCACCGGCATCATCATCCAGCGGCCGGTTCCCGCGCATATCCCGGTCAAGACGCTGCAGGCAGCGGTGCATCCGCTGAAGGATGTCGAGGGCATGCACCCGGCCTCGATCGGCAACATCGTCTACAACCAGCTCGACCTCGCGCCCTGCACGGCCGCGGCCTCGGTCGAACTGCTCAAGGAAACCGGCCTCGACCTCAAGGGACTGGAAGTGGTCGTCGTCGGCCATTCGGAAATCGTCGGCAAGCCGATCGCCTTCCTGTTGATGAGCGAAGGCGCGACCGTGACGGTCTGCCATCACATGACCCGGTCGGTCGCCGCCCATGCGCGGCGCGCCGACGCGCTGTTCGTCGCCGTCGGCAAGCCAAGGCTGATCAAGGCCGACATGGTGAAGCCAGGTGCGGCCGTCATCGACATCGGCATCAATTCCGAAATCGGGCCTGATGGCACCAGCCGCGTCGTCGGCGACGTCGACACCGACAGCGTCAAGCACGTGGCCTCCTGGATCACCCCGGTTCCAGGCGGCGTCGGCCCGATCACGGTGGCCATCTTGCTGCGCAACACGATGGTCGCGCTCAGCCGCCAGCGCGCGCTCTACGAGGCGACCTACGGCACGGCCGACAGGCTGGCGGCGGAATAAGACAGGGCGGCGTCACCCCCCTCACCCAGCCTCCGCTTTGCTCGGCTGACCTCTCCCCGAGGGGAGAGGAGACTATCACCGCCGGCGTCAACCTCTTCTCCCCGACGGGGAGAAGGTGGCCGCGAAGCGGCCGGATGAGGGGGATTTGCCGTAACTCTGACAGGGGCAACGCCGCGCTACTCAGCCGCAACCAGCCTTTCCTCGGAGACGCCTTCCGGTCGCGGCCCGCCATAGGCCCAGTCGAGCAGCTTGACCGTGTGCACCACCGGCATCCTGGCAGCGGACGCGATCTGCGTGATGCAGCCGATATTGCCCGTGGCGACGATCGCGGCGCCCGTCGCCTCGATGTTTTTCACCTTGCGGTCGCGCAGCCTGGCCGAAATCTCGGGCTGCAGAATGTTGTAGGTGCCGGCCGAGCCACAACAGAGATGGCCCTCGCGCGGCTCGCGCACGATGAAACCGGCCCTGGCGAGCAGTTCCTTCGGCTGACGCGTGATCTTCTGGCCGTGCTGCATCGAGCAGGCCGAGTGATAGGCGACGACCGCGCCCGGCTTGCGCACCGGTTCGGGCAGATCGATGGCGGACAGATACTCGGTGATGTCCTTGGCCAGCGCCGACACGCGCGCGGCCTTGTCGGCATAGGCCGGATCGAGCCGCAGCATGAAGCCGTAATCCTTGATCGTCGTGCCGCAGCCCGACGCGGTGATGATGATGGCGTCGAGCCCGCCCTCATCGATGGCACGGGTCCAGGCATCGACATTCTGCCTGGCCGAAGCAAGAGCGGCTTCCTCCCGTCCCATATGATGAACCAGTGCGCCGCAGCAGCCCTCGCCCGGCGGCACCACAACCTCGACGCCGAGCCGTGTCAGCAGCGAGATGGCCGTATCGTTGATGCCGGGATCCAGCACCGATTGCGCGCAGCCGGTCAGGATGGCCACGCGTCCTCTTTTCGCTAACTGTCCGGCATGGATGCCCGGCAAGGCCATCGGCGAGGCTGCCGGGATTGATGCCGGCGCGAGCTTGAGCATCGCGCCGAGCGGCTTCAGCGCCGGGATTTTTTCGAACAGGCCGATGAACGGCTTGCCGAGCTTCGCTAGTTTGAGCGCGGCGCGGAAGCGACGGGGATAGGGCAGTACGAAGGCGAGCATGGCGCGGGTCAACCGGTCGAGCAGCGGCCGCTTGTAGGTTTGCTGGATATGGGCGCGGGCATGGTCGACCAGATGCATGTAGTTCACGCCTGAGGGGCATGTCGTCATGCAGGCGAGGCAGGACAGGCAACGATCGATATGGGTGACGATTTCCTTGTCGGCGGGACGGCCGTTCTCCAGCATGTCCTTGATCAGGTAGATGCGCCCGCGCGGCGAATCGAGCTCGTTGCCAAGCGTCACATAGGTCGGGCAGGTGGCGGTGCAGAAGCCGCAATGGACACATTTGCGCAGGATTTTTTCGGACTCGGCGACATGCGGATTAGCTAGCT
Organism: Mesorhizobium sp. M8A.F.Ca.ET.021.01.1.1; assembly: GCF_003998025.1. Classification (NCBI taxonomy): domain Bacteria; kingdom Pseudomonadati; phylum Pseudomonadota; class Alphaproteobacteria; order Hyphomicrobiales; family Phyllobacteriaceae; genus Mesorhizobium; species Mesorhizobium sp. M8A.F.Ca.ET.021.01.1.1. Next base: position 1,958 of record NZ_RZSJ01000194.1, on the reverse strand, counting down.
GTGCGGGCGAAAAATTGGTCTGCATCTCTGATGTCCTAGGCCATGCGGCCGGGATTGAGGATGTTCTTCGGATCGAATTCCTGCTTCAGCCGCTGGCTGAGTGCCGCCAGCGCCGGCGCCTGCGGTTCGAACACCGGCAAGGCAGCGCGGTGGGCAGGCGCGGCGCGCACCAGCGTCGCGTGGCCGCCGCCGTGTTTTCTCAAGAGACCGCGCAGCAAAGCGGCTTCCGGATCCCCCTCTTCCATACGCAGCCACACCAGCCCACCCTGCCAGTCATAGAAGGCGCTGACGGCGGCCTGCATGCGCAGCGTCAGGACCATCTGGTGGCCCTGCGCAGGCGTCATAGAGACCCGCCAGACCGGCTTCCCGCTGCCGTCCGCGAAGGGCCTGATATCCCTGATATCACGCCAGATTGCCTTGGAGGTCTCGCTGGTAATCTCGTCCAGCGGGCCGGCCTTGCCGAGCAGTGTTTTCAGCGCTGCAATGCGATAGTCAACGGACGGGCCAAAGCCTTCGACGCGCAGCAGCGTGGCGGCTTCAGTGCCGAGCGCTCCGCCCGCGACGCGCGCGGCAATGCGCTCCGGCAAATGGGCGGCACTCGACACTTCGGCGCTGGAGCCGAGCGCCAGGGCCATGGCGGCGCAGGCGGCATCGTCGAGCAGGCCACGGACGGCGAGCGTGACTTCGGTCTCGGCGGCTGGCAGCACCTTGAAGGTGAGGTCGGTGAAGACGGCCAATGTACCCCAGCTGTTGGCCATCAGCTTCGACAGATCGTAGCCGGTGACGTTCTTGACCACGCGGCCGCCCGACTTGAACGCTTCGCCCCGACCGGAGACGACGTTGATGCCGAGAATATGATCGCGCGCGGCGCCCGCCTTCAGCCGGCGCGGACCGGACAGGTTGGCGCCGAGCACGCCGCCAATGGTGCCTTTTCCCGGCTCGCCGCCGAGCAGCGGGCCGTAATCCATCGGCTCGAAGGCGAACTGCTGACCGTTGTCCGCCAGCAGCCTTTCGATATCGGCCAGCGGCGTGCCGGCCTTTGCCGACAGCACCAGTTCGGCGGGTTCGTAGAGGGTCACGCCTGAGAGTTTCGACAGGTCGAGTGTATGCTCGGTCTGCAACGGACGACCGATGCCGCGCTTGGAGCCGTGGCCGAGGATTTCGAGCGATGTTTCCTCCGCCGCCGCCCAGGCAACGGTGGAGAGGACTTCGGCTGGGGTAAGTGGGGTGAAGGTGGTCATGAGTTCGCGCCTTTCCTCGCCCCCGCGAAGTGGGGGAGACAGGATAGGCCGAGTTCCGTCGCGCCCCCCTCTGTCCTGCCGGACATCTCCCCCTCAAGGGGGGCGATCAGATGTCGCGCAGGGTTTCGCCAATCTTCTGCGTTGAAGAAAAGCCGAAGCGCACAAACAGCCAATCTCCCCCCTTGAGGGCGAGATGTCCGGCAGGACAGAGGGGGGTGTTCGCGCGCCGACATATCCGCTCAAAACCTCGGAATGTCCGGGAACGCCACTTGGCCCCGATGCACGTGCATGCGGCCCAGTTCGGCGCAGCGGCGCAGCTGCGGGAAGACCTTGCCGGGATTGAGAAGATGGTTGGGGTCGAAAGCGCATTTGACGCGCATTTGCTGGTCGAGGTCGACCTGGTTGAACATTTCCGGCATCAGGTCGCGCTTCTCGACCCCCACGCCATGCTCGCCGGTGAGCACGCCACCGACCTTGACGCAGAGCCGCAAAATGTCGGCGCCGAAGCTTTCGGCCTTGTCGAGTTCGCCCGGCACGTTGGCATCGTAGAGAATGAGCGGATGCAGATTGCCGTCGCCGGCGTGGAAAACGTTGGCGACGCCGAGACCGTATTTTTCCGACAGCTCGCGCATGCCGGCCAACACGCGCGGCAGTTCCTTGCGCGGGATGGTGCCGTCCATGCAGTAGTAATCGGGCGAGACGCGGCCAACGGCGGGG
>NZ_RZSJ01000193.1:0-9819 GCF_003998025.1 Mesorhizobium sp. M8A.F.Ca.ET.021.01.1.1 | reverse complement strand
TCTACGAACAATGCGGTCTTGGCCGGGGAACGATCCTGCTGCGCTGGGGCGACAACAATATGCCGGTGCGCACCGAGGCCATGCGCGGAAAGGTTCTGCATGCTCGCTTCGAAGGTCCGGGTGTGCTGTTCCATGCGTCGGACAATGACGACGCGGAGCCGATGAAGGGCTCCGCCATGATGCTCGAATTCGACGGGCCCGCCGCGGCGCCAGAGGTTCTCGCCCGCCAGGAGCTTTTCGCCCGCATGGCCGAGGGCGGCCGGATTACCGTGCCGTTTGCCCGGCAATATTGGGGGACTAGCTTCGGCATGCTGGTCGACGCCTTCGGCGTGCAGTGGATGTTCAGCTGCTCCAATGAATAGACGCCGGTCGCCAACCGCCTCGATCACGACCTTCTTACCGAAGAACGGCGCCACGCAGCATTGTCGCCGCGCTGCGTCGGCTTCATGGTGAGGTCGAGACCGTCGACGGAGGTTCTCATGCGTCCCGGAGCGGCAATCGCGGCGCTTTGGTTGATCTGGGTGGTCACATGGCTCGCGGCTGCCCTATGGGCCGATCCGGCCCAAAAGCGCGCCACCATTGGGGCGGAGGCTCGCTATCGCGTCTTCTGGCTGGCCGGCACCGTCCTGCTGTTCGTCCCAGCGCATGGCTATGAGGGCCGGCTGAGGTTGTGGACGCCGACCCTTGCCGAAGCCTGGACCTGCGTTACCGTGATTGCGGTCGGGATCGGCTTCGCCTGGTGGGCGCGTATCCATCTCGGGCGGTTGTGGTCCGCCACGGTCACCGCCAAGGCGGAGCATCGCGTGGTCGACACCGGCCCCTATCGCCTGGTCCGGCATCCGATCTATACCGGGCTGCTGTTGGCAGTACTCGCCACCATGGTGGCGAAGGGCACGGTCTGGGGCATTGCGGGCACGGCCCTGCTCATCATCGGCGTCGTTGTGAAAGCCAGGCTGGAGGAGCGTTTCCTGCGCGACGAACTCGGCCCAACCTATGACGACTACGCCAGGCGGGTGCCGATGCTGGTTCCCTTCACGCCGGCCTGACGCGGCGCGGCGTCCTCCATTCAGAGCATGCGCAAAAGCGCGCCGCCGATCGAATATCCCGCCCCGAACGCGCAGATCAGGCCGAAATCCCCTGGTTTCATGTCGGCATGGTTCTCCGACAGCGCGATGATGGCGCCGGCGCCCGCCGTGTTGCCGAGCCGCTCCAGCACCATGGGTGCGCGGTCATGGCCAACATCGTGGCCGAATGCCAGTTTCAGGATCATCGCATTCATGCGCGCATTGGCCTGGTGCAGCCAGAAGCGCCTGATCGCCTCCGGCGTCAGCCCGTGTTCGGCGAGGAATTCGACGATGAATTTGTGCCCGGCGACGGTGACTTCCTTGAACACCTTGTTGCCGACCTGCTTGATGAGATTGCCCTCCAGGTCGATCATGTAGGGATCATCCTGGGCAGTGCGGGTGTGATAGCCGAGATTGGTGCGGATGTTGTTCGACATCTGCGTCCAGAGGCGCGTGTCCAGCACCTCGAATCGACCCGGCCGCCTCTCGCCCTGGGTGAGCCCCTCCACCACCATCGACACCGAAGCGTCCCCAAAGATGAAGTGCGTCTGCCGGTCGCGGAAATTGAGATGGCCGGTGATGATCTCGGGCGTGGTCACCAGGATGCGCTTGTGGGCGCCCGAGCGCACCAGATTGACCGCCATGTGCAGCGCCGCCGCCGCGGACGAACAGCCAAGCCCCATATCGAAGCCGGCACCCCGCGTGCCCAGCGCCTCCTGCATCTCGATGGCGATCGCCGGATATGGCCTCTGCTGATGCGAGGACGAGCAGATCACCAGATCGATGTCCGACGCCTCGATGCCGGCGTGCTCGATCGCCTTCCCCGCCGAAGCGACGCCGAATTCCGCCTGCAGCGAGAGCGCGTCGTCCGGGCGCGCCGGAATGCGCGGCGCCATGCGGGTCGGGTCCAGAATGCCCTCCCGTTCGATCACGTGGCGGGCGCGCACGCCCGAGGCATGGACGATGAAGTCGGCATCCGATTTCTGCAGCAGCGTCTCGCCGGCAGCCTGGCGCCGCGCGTTCTCCGTGTCGACCCAGGCGTTGAAACTGGCGACCAGTTCCTCATTCGTGATGACAGGCTTGGGGATTTCGGCGCCGATGCCGCTGATGATGACGCGATGCATGTTTCAGTCCGTCCCATCCGCGAGCGATGCGGCTTCATGTGGGCGCCGAAACGCTTCGGCGCAACACTTTTCTCATCAGGCCGGTTTACGCCGGATTAAACCAGGCAGTCCGTCTGAAAACCCTCGGAGCGGTTCCTGATAAGGGTTTTCAGACGGACTGCCTAAGTTTCGCGACTGATTCACGCGATATGCTCAATTGTAGAGATGGGATGTATCGCGTTGGACCGCGTTAGAGATATGACGCTATCGACATTCCCGGGGGCGAGATCGTCAGGGATCGAGAATACGCGCTGGTGTCTGGCCGAAAAGATTCCTGAAGGCCACGATGAACGAGGAAACGTCCGCATAGCCGACGGCTAAGGCGGCTTGAGTGACGCTCTCACCGACCGCCAAATGTTCGAGTGCGTGCTGAAGCCGCATTTGTTGCCGCCATCGACCAAAAGTCATTCCCGTGTCGCGAAGAAACCAGCGCGCGGCCGTGCGCTCAGTCAGCGCAGCTTCGGCAGCCAAGATCGAGAGTGGGCGATTACAGGCTGGATCGAGAAGGAGGCGGTCGGTAATGCGGTGCAACCGTTCATCGACAGGTTCGGGAAGCGCTATATCCGATGGCCGCAGACCCTGCAGACGATCGAGAAGGACGGACATGAGCCGCGCTTCCGGTCCGTCCTCTGGATAGGAATCGCCAAACTTCGACGCGGCAATCAGAAGTTCGTCCGCGAGCCGATCCACCGCGACAACGCGAGGCATGATCGGGATGTTCACACGTTCCGGTTCGACGTAGCAGGTGGTTAGCCAGAAAGGAGATCGGGCCTCGATCCGGTGTTCGATCCCGCCACCCATCCATACGGCGCGCTGTGGCGGTATGACGAAGCGCGCCGTTCGCGTTCTGACCGTCAGAACGCCAGTGCTGACATGAATGAGCTGAACGCGCCGGTGGGAGTGCCACGGTACATTTACCCGGTCGTGCCGATCGGAGAGAACGAACACAGGGCGTAACGATGCGTCCGGATCGACGATTGGGTTACGAGTTGTCTGTTTGGCCATATTTTTTGACACCTATGGGCGAGACTACCATACTGTGGCCGTCTACGCTCTCTCCATCGACAGAAACGACGGAGATGCGTTGATGAAAATCGTAATTCTTGGCAAGGGTAACATGGGTACCCCCCTTGCGCTTCTCGCGCAGGCGGCAGAGCATCAGGTCCAGAGCTTCGACAGCAAGACGAACCCTGTGGCGGCTCTACAGAGCGCGGACGTTGTGATCCTCGCGACGAAGTATGAACAGGCGCTGGCACTCCGCGAAGACAGAGCCGTCGTCGCGGCGCTTAGCGGCAAGGTCGTGGTGGATATCACCAACCCGCTCGCGACCGACTACATGAGCCTGACGGTCGGCCATACGAGCTCGGCCGCCGAGGAAATCGCGCTGCGCTTGCCTGGCGCCCATGTCGTGAAAGCGTTTAATACGGTCTTCGCCGCTCTTCTTGCTCAGCGCGCTGCCGGCAACCGCGTCGAAGTTCCGGTGTTCATTGCGAGCGATCACGAGGCCGCCGCGCAAACCGTCGCTGGTCTCGCGGGGGCGATGGGGTTCACAACGATCTTTTCTGGTCCGCTCTCAAACGCCCGGTATCTGGAGCCGATGGCGGAGCTGATGATCCAGCTCGGCTATGGTCTCGGCCATGGTGATCGGATTGGCTTCGTGATGCGCGACGAAGGCAGGGCGACTGCCGCCGCCGCCTGAACTTCGGACGCCGAAATCAGCGTTCGCTGCGCTGTACGGATTGCCCGCATCTCAGTCGATCTGGATGCGGGCATTCTATATTTCTGATGAAAGGATCGAGCCCGCCGTACCAGCGGAGATTCCTTACGCTAGCCTGCCATGATATATTTTCCCATGGGACGTCTATCAGGAACAGACCGCTCACAACTACTCCTTGTGCCTGAATCAGTAGACGAATATGTCGGGCCGGATAATGCGGTTCGCTTCATTGAGGCCTTCGTTGATGGCCTTGATCTTGCCGCTGCTGGCTTCGAGCGGGTGACGGCGAAGGAGACGGGTCGCTCCGGGTTTCGATCCTGCCGATCTGCTTAAGCTGTACGTTTACGGGTATATCAACCGCGTCCGGTCGAGCCGACGGCTGGAAGCTGAGGCTCATCGCAACCTAGAGGTGATCTGGCTTCTGCGGCACCTGAAGCCGGATTTCCGCACGATCGCCGCCTTCCGCCGGGTGAACCGCTCCGCGTTTCGGCAGGTGTTTCGCGAGTTCGTCATCCTGTGTCGGCAACTCGACTTGTTCGGCCGAGAGCTGCTGGCCGTCGATGGCACGCGCATCAAGGCGGTGAACAACAAGGATCGCAACTTCACACGCGGGTCGCTCTCGAAGTTCATCCGTGAAGCGGATGAGAAGCTGGCCGATTGCATGAAGCGGCTCGACGAAAGCGATGCCGATGAGGACAAGGTCGGTAGCGGCACTGGCCCCGGCGGTCATGGCGGCGGCCTTGCGGAGAAGATCGCGGCGATAAAGGGCAAGCGGGATCGCCACAAGGCGATGCTGGACGAGTTGGATCGCACCGGCGAGGACCAGATCTCGCTGACCGATCGCGATGCCCGCGCCATGGCACGCATGACGAAGGTCGGCGTCGGCTACAACGTGCAACTGGCCGTGGACGTGAAGCACAAGCTGATCGCCGAACAGGAGGTGTGCAACCAGGTGCTCGATATGGGCTTCTGGCGCCGGCGGTCTAAGCGGCGATGGAGACGCTGGAGGTCGAGCGCATCGAGGCAGTTGCGTATCGGGGCTACTTCAAGATCGAGGATATCGAGGTCTGCGAGAAGGCGGGCATCACCGCTTATGTGCCCAAGCCGATCCGCGGTCCTGCCGTCGCTCAAGGCTTCTTTTCCAAGGAGGACTTCCGCTACGATCTGGAAAAGGACGTTTATCTCTGCCCGGGCGAGCATGTGCTTTCGCCGCGTCATTTTGGTAAATCGCGCGACAATGTGAAGATCGACTACGTCAACCGCGATGCTTGCAAGGCGTGCCACCTGCGCGAGCGCTGCACCAAAAGCTTCCGCCGCGTTTCTCGCCTTGAGAACGAGGCGGTGCTCGACCGCATGGCGGCGCGGCTAGCTGACCGGCCCGACATTCTCGACCGGCAGCGCGAAAGCGTCGAGCATCCGTTCGGCACGATCAAACAGTGGATGGGTCAGGGTACGTTCCTGATGCGGCGACTCGACAACGTCCGCGGCGAGTTCAGCCTGACCGCGCTCGCCTACAACATCAAAAGAGCCATCACGCTCATTGGCGTTCCCGGCCTGATCGCGGCCCTACAGGCATAGGGTGGCTCGTTTGCGGTGTTCTGGCCCAAACAGACATCGTTGCGCCTTGGGAACGCCGCTCACACGCTCAGGAAGCGGAAAACTACGAAATCGCGCCCGAAGCTGCCGTTCACGCCGGAATCGAGCTACCCTCTATCGCTAGAAGAGTTCTCGGACGGTCTGCAAGATTTACGCGAGCCTATCCAGCCCGTTTGGCGACAATGAAAATGCGGGGGAACCGCAGCAGCACCTTGCCATCGGCGGTCTTCGGATAGGCCTTGGCGATCCTGGCCGTGTAGCTGTCGAGGAACAGCTTGCGTTCGTCCGCTTCCAGCGGATCGAGGAACGGCTTCAGCCCGGTGGCCTTGACCCACTCGACGATCGCCTCGGCGTCGGCCAGCGGATGGTTGTAGATGGTGTGCCAGATGTCGAGCCGAGCGGAGAGCAGCGACAACAGGTCATAGTAGAACGATACCGGCGGCAGCGGCGCACGCGCCGCTCCCTGTATCTTTGCCGCGAAAGGCGCTTCCGCGGCGGTTTCCCGCATCAGGCGGTGCGAATCCTCGCCCATATTGTCGGGCATCTGGATCGCCAGCGCGCCACCGGGCGCCAGAAAACCCATCAGGCGCTGGAACACCGCCGGATGTTCCGGCAGCCACTGGAAGACGGCGTTGGCGAAAATGACGTTGACCGGCGCGGCCGGCTGCCATGTCGCCGCATCGGCGAGGTCGAAGCTGACATTGGGCAGGCGCGCCCTCGCCTTTTCGATCATGTCGGGCGAGGTGTCGAAGCCGCTCACTTGCGCATCCGGCCAGCGCTCGACCAGAAGTTCGGTCGAATTGCCCGGCCCGCAGCCGATGTCGACGACCCGGCGCGGAAAGTCGACCGGCACCTGTGCTACGAGGGCACGCGCCGGCCGTGTGCGTTCGTCCTCGAATTTCAGATATTGGGCGGCGGACCAATCAGCCATTTGAGCTCTCCTCGTATCCCAGAGAAATTCGCCGCCCAATCAACCCCTTACCGCGTCAGCCGCTTGTGCGTCATGCGGTGCGGGGCCGCTGCTTCCGCGCCCAGGCGGCGCAGCTTGTCCTTCTCGTATTCCTCGAAATTGCCCTCGAACCATTCGACATGCGCGTCGCCCTCGAAGGCGAGCATGTGGGTGGCCATGCGGTCGAGGAACATGCGATCGTGGCTGATGATGACCGCGCAGCCTGCATAGGCTTCCAGCGCGTCTTCTAGCGCGCCCAGCGTTTCGGTGTCGAGGTCGTTGGTCGGTTCGTCGAGCAGCAGCACATTGCCGCCGCCCTTCAGCATCTTGGCGAGGTGCACGCGGTTGCGCTGACCGCCCGAGAGATTGCCGACCTTCTGCTGTTGGTCGCCGCCACGGAAGTTGAAGGACGAGCAGTAAGCGCGGCTGTTGATTTCGTGCTTGCCGAGCTTGATGACCTCGGCGCCGCCTGAAATCTCTTCCCACACCGTCTTGTTCGCATCGAGTGCGTCGCGGCTCTGGTCGACATAACCGAGCTTGACCGTCTCGCCGATGCGCACTGTGCCCGCGTCCGGCTTCTCCTGGCCGGTGAAGGTCTTGAACAGCGTCGTCTTGCCGGCGCCGTTCGGGCCGATGACGCCGACGATGCCGCCCGGTGGCAGCCTGAACGACAGGTTCTCGATCAGGAGCTCGTCGCCAAAGCCTTTGTTGAGGCCTTCGACCTCGATGACGACGTTGCCGAGGCGCTCGCTCGACGGGATGACGATCTGCGTGTCGGTCGGCTTGCGGTTCTGCGACTGCTCGACCAGTTCCTCATAGGCCTTGATACGCGCCTTGGACTTGGTCTGGCGTGCTTTGGGCGACGACTGGATCCACTCGCGCTCGCGCCAGATCGACTTCTGGCGGGCATCGTCCTCGCGGCCTTCCTGGATCAGGCGCTTGGCCTTGGCGTCGAGATATCTGGTGTAGTTGCCCTCGTAGGGAATGCCGCGGCCACGGTCGAGCTCGAGGATCCAGCCTGTGACGTTGTCGAGGAAGTAGCGGTCGTGGGTGATGATCAGCACCGAGCCCGGATAGTCGCGCAGGTGCTTTTCCAGCCAGGCGGTGGTCTCCGCGTCGAGATGGTTGGTCGGTTCGTCGAGCAACAGCAGATCCGGCTGTTGCAGCAGCAGCCGGCACAGCGCGACGCGGCGACGCTCACCGCCCGACAGGTTGGTCACTTCAGAATCGGCCGGCGGGCACTGCAGCGCGTCCATCGCCATCTCGACCTGCTGCTCGAGATCCCACAGGTTGAGCCGGTCCATCTCGTCCTGGAGCTTGGCGGACTCATCCGCCGTCTCGTCGGAATAGTTCATCATCAGCTCGTTGTAGCGCTCGATGATGGCGGTCTTCCTGGCAACGCCGTCCATGACGTTTTCCATCACGGTCTTGCTGTTGTCGAGCTGCGGCTCCTGTGCCAGGTAGCCCACGGTCGCGCCCTCGGCCAGCCAGGCCTCGCCCTGAAACTCCTTGTCGAGCCCGGCCATGATGCGCAGGATCGTCGACTTACCCGAACCGTTGGGGCCGAGGATGCCGATCTTGGCGTCCGGATAGAAGGACAGATGAACGTTGTCGAGCACCTTCTTGGTGCCATAGGCCTTCGACAGGCCGGACATGTGATAGATGAACTGGCGTGCCACGCGCGCTTTCCCTGAAAAACTGACTGGATTTTGCCGAATTGAATGGAGGTTGGCCGCTATGTAGGCGATGCGGCGGCGAACGGCAATCGCTTTTGCCAGATCGGGCCAACCACACGGACAAGTGTGCACCGGCAGCCAAGTTTTCAACCGGTCGATGGCGCACGGAAATCTCCGGTTAACCCTTCCGCGTCAAAACAGGATCGGGTTGGAATCGCCGGCTTGCCCCGATTCCTGGCGCGAGAGAGATCGGATCGACGGCATTGCTGAACAGTTTCCTGCTCCTTGCCGAAGCGGTCGTCTACTTCAGCGTCATGGTGACGCTTTTCCGCTTCCGCAAGCGCATCGGCCTCGGTGTCTTCGTCTGCGCGCTCGGCGTCATGCATTTCCTGGAGACTTATCTCGCCAGCGTCTTTTACGTCGCCCTGCCGTTCGGCATGGTCTCGCCAGGCTCGGCGGTGCTCTTTTCCGGCAAGCTCGTGATGCTCCTTCTGCTCTACATGAAGGAAGACGCCGCCACCGTGCGCCAGCCGATCTACGGCCTGCTGCTCGGCAATGCGCTGATGATCGGGCTGGTGCTGCTGCTTCGCATGCACGCCATCGCGCCGCTGCCGGACGGCCGGCTCCCCGACATCGGCTTCATCGACGAGATGGGCTGGCTGATGGTGTGGGGCACGACGCTGCTGGTCATCGACGCCATCCTGATCATTCTGCTCTATGAAAAGCTTGGGCGCACCCTGCGCAAGGCACAGTTCGCGCGCATCCTGATTTCGGTCGCCTGCGTGCTCACCTTCGACCAGGCCGGCTTCTTCACCGCGCTGCATTTTGTTGCCGGGGCGCCGATCGCGGTCTTCTTCGGCGGCTGGTTCGCCAAGATGGCGGCGGCACTGACTTTCAGCGCCATGCTGGTTGCCTACCTCAAATGGTTCGAGGTCCGGGACGTCCAGATGCCGCGTGGGCTGACCGACATTTTCGAGACGCTGACCTATCGCGAACGCTACGAAGCGCTGGTCGAGCATGTCGGCCGCGACGGCCTGACCGGCCTGTTGCACCGCGGACGCTTCGACGCCGACGGTGAAGCCGCCGTCCAGGCCAGCCTGCGCACGGCGAGGCCACTCAGCCTGCTCATCGTCGACGTCGACCACTTCAAGTCGATCAACGACCGTTTCGGCCATGCCGAGGGTGACAAGGCGCTGAAGGCGGTCGCAACCGTACTTTGCGAGGCGGCGGGCGCCGAGGACCAGGTGTTCCGGATCGGCGGCGAGGAATTCGCCATCCTCAGTTCGCGTCCGCATTCCGTCGCCAGGCTGTTTGGCGAAAGCGTCCGCACCGCGCTCAAGGCATCGGCCGCCACCAGCCGGTTCGAACTGACCGTCAGCGCCGGCGTTTCCAGCGTCAGCGAAACGACGCAGTGCCTGGCCGACCTGTTCGCGCTCGCCGACCAGCGCCTTTACAAGGCGAAATCGACCGGACGCGACCGCGTCGTCGGTGAACCCGGCGGGCATGAGGCCGACGCTGCGATCGCCTGGACCAGGTCAGCCCAGGTTTAGCCCTATCCGCGACGGCCGCGCCGGCTTGCCGGAAACGGCGATCCCGCACTTACTGGAACCCGATCGCGTCGACCGTGCCGGTCGGGTTCCAGTAAGTGCGGGAT
>NZ_RZSJ01000192.1:0-9842 GCF_003998025.1 Mesorhizobium sp. M8A.F.Ca.ET.021.01.1.1 | reverse complement strand
GCCGTGCGGCGCGCGCGCACGGCGGCCGTCGTCTACGCGTTTGCAGCGTTGGCGGCATTCTGCGGCCTCGGCTTCCTGGTCGGGGCAGCTTATATCTGGACGTCGGTGCGGTATGGATCGCTAGCTGCCGCGATTGGTTTCGGTGTCGGCTTCCTGGTAATCGCGGGCCTTGTTCTTCTGATCCACCGGCTGATGGCGGGCGCCCGGGTCCGCCGCGAGGCAAGGCGGCGCAAGGCCGACATGAAGGCGATCGGCATTACGGCCGCGCTCGCCGTGCTGCCGACATTGCTGAAGGGAAAAGGCGGACTAGGGGTTATTCTTGGTCCGGCCGTGGCACTGGCGGCTTATGCCATCTACCGCGAGAACGTGAAGCCGGACACCGATCATCCGGATGCCGGCGAGGAGTAGTATGTCGGCACCTGCACTGCCTCGTCTCACTCCGACAGATCTTCCAGCGGCATCGATATTTCGGCGAAGACGCCGTCCGGCCGGAATTCATGGGTCACTTCGCTCGAAATGACCTTGGCCAGACTGCGCCGGATGAGGATCGAGCCAAAGCCGTGCCGGTCGGGTGGGGCAACTTCAGGACCGCCGCTTTCGCGCCAGGTGAAAACGAGGCGCCGGTCGCCTTTCCTGCCTTGCGCCTTCCAGCCGAGATCAACCTTGCCCGATGCAACAGACAGCGATCCATATTGCAGCGCGTTGCTGGCCAGTTCGTGCAGGATCAGCCCGAGCCCGACGGCCTGATCAGGCGACAGCAACAGATCGGCGCCGGAGATCGTCAAGCGTGGCTGGTCGGCGGTGTCGAAGGGCTTGATCTCGATCTGGACGAGTTCACGGATGCCGATGCCGCGCCATTCGCGGTCGGACAGCAGACCATGGGCAATACCCAGGGCCTGAAGCCGCGCGCGGAAGGCCTCGAGGAATTCGCTCGGCTGGCGGGCATGGCGCACGGTCTGCGTCGCCAGCGCCTGGACCGTTGCCAGCGTGTTCTTGACACGGTGGTTGAGTTCTCTGAGCAGCAGCCGTTGCCGTTCGTCGCCAAGCTTGCGTTCCGAGATGTCGTAGTTGACGCCGAAAATCAGCGTCGGCTTGCCGTCGCCATCGCGCTCGATGACACTGCCGCGCGTGGCCACCCATCGCGGTGGATGAAAGCCTTTCACCCGGTATTCGCCGAAATAGTCGTCGCTGCCGGTCAAGGCGTCGCGAAAGCGGGTTTCGGTTTGATAGACGTCGCGCGGGTCGATGGCGGTCAGGATGTCGCGCGCCCGCAAACGCGTCGAGCGCGGCAGGTTGAACAGTTCGGACAGCCTGACGTCGCACTCGATCATGTCCGTGCGGATGTCCCATGCCCAGCTGGCGAGCGACGCCGCGTCGAGGGCGATGGCGCGCCGCTTTTCCTCGCGCGCGAGTGCGGCCTCGGCGATCGCGCCGCTGCGGGTTGCATCCTTCAGGGTGAACAGGCTGCCGGCGAGACCGGCGAGCATCGTCAACTGGTCCAGTGTGGCGGTGGATGGAAAGACATGGGGTTTGCGATCCATCACGCACAGCGTGCCGATCCTGGCGCCGGCCACGAGCATCGGCGCGCCTGCGTAGAAGCGCACATGATGCTCGCCTGTGACCAGCGGGTTGTTCTTGAAGCGGGGATCCGCCGTCGCATCGGACACCACCATGGGGCCGTCACCGGCGGCGATGGCGTGGGCGCAGAAGGAAATTCTGGTCGCCGTTTCCGTTTCGTCGAGGCCAAAGCATGACTTGAACCATTGCCGCTCGAGATCGACAAGCGTGACCAGCGCTATCGGTGCCTGCATTACGGCCGCGGCGAGGTTGCTGATGCGGTTGAAATCCACGTCGATCGTCGAATCGATCACCTCCAGCCCACGCAGCACGGCGAGCCGGTCTTCGTCCTTCACCGCGCGCGCGACCTCGGCTGGCAGACCCAGCGCTGCTTCCGCCTTGCTGCTCACCCAAGTCCCCAATGCCCAGTCCCGACTTCCGCCGTCCTGTTGGTCTCTTCGCCGGCACTGGTCCGGCTTGCTTGGAACCATCCTAGCGAGGAACCGTTACCCGACCATGTTTTGCCGGCCGCGTCAGCCGGCGCAAATCGAGACAAGGGCCGATCATGACCAAGATCATTCCCGAAAACAAAGCGCGTCAGGGACGGTGGGGCTGGCATGTCTTGTATATCCTGATCGCCGCGCTGCTCCTGAGCTTCGCGGCCTGGGGTGCCGCTGAAATCTATGGCCGGGCGGCCAAGACACCGGCGACCGAGCAAGGAAGCGCGCCGGGCGGCTAGTTTTTTGGCTTTCGTCGTTCGAGACCGCATCAGGCAGCCTTTGCCTCGGCGATGCTGGACGGCACCAGGACGTTGAGCGCTCCGGGATGGATTTCGATCGTCGTCTCACGATCGAGCCTGACCAGTTCGCCATCCATCACGGCCCGGAACTTTCTGCCGCCGGAATGGATTTTCAGCACCGTACGGTCGGCTTGGTGAATTTCGACATGCTCGTTGTCGCGCCACTTGCCGCGCGCAATGTCGAACAAGAACTTGAGCAGTTCGGCGCGTTGCTGCGCCACCGTCACATAGATGCCGAGCACGCCGCCGGCAGGGTTGTCGGCATAAGGCAGATGGCCTTCGCCGAACAGATTGTTGGTGACGCCGATGCCTGATATGCGCGCCGTCACCTCGGCGTCGCCGATGCCGAGCGTGACGTTCATCGCCGGCGGGTTCTTGATCGTTGCCCAGGCCGCCTTGGCCGAAGCCCTGATCTTGCCCAGGCGCGAACCGAATTCCATCCCCTGGCGCAACTGCACCATCTTGGCGTGCATGCCGATCGAAAACTGGTGGACGAAGGGCTGGCCATTGGCCGTGGCCATGTCGACCGCGATGATTTCGCCGTCGGCGAAGGATTTTAGCGCGGCATCGAGCGACTGCGGAATGCCGAGGCCGCGCGCAAAAAGGTTCATCGTGCCGGCCGGCAGTATGGCGAGCGCCTTTTTCTTGCCCATCAGCCTCGCAGCCGCGGCCGAGATGGTGCCGTCACCGCCGCCGGCGAGCACGACATCGACGGCGCGGCGCGACACGGCGTTGTCGAGGGTTTCCACGACATCCTTGCCGGCAACGATATCGATGCTGAGAGAGTGGCCCGCCGATTCCAGCGTCTGACGCATCCGGTCGGAGAAAGCCGAGATATCGGTGGTGCGCAAGGTGCCGCCGTCTCGGTTCAGCACCGCTGCAAATTTCATGCCCCGCTCCGCCGATCAATCACAACCTAACCAGGACGCGCCCAGCCGGAGGCTGAAACGCGGCGGGCTTGGAAAGGTTCCGGCTGCGCCGCAATCCAGGCCGGATTCGAAGCTGGGTAGCGCGCATTCGCTTCGTGGGAACAACAGCATGGTCACGACGTTGTGAACCTGTAGAGATGCCGCGTCCGATCTCCCCAGCGACGGTTCAACCGGGCGCGGCGTGCACGAAATCAGCACGAGGAGAGACTATCATGATCCGCACCCTTTTAGCCACGACCGCCCTTGCGACAATGGTCGCGACCGGTGCCTTCGCCCAAAGCACTGCAACCCCGGCCCCCGCGAAGCAGCCTGCGGCGCAGGAGCCGGCCGCGCCGGTGGTGCACGCTGAGGGCAGCATCGTCACCAATATCATCGGCGAAACCGTCTACAACGGCACTGGCGACAATGCCGAGAATATCGGCAAGGTCACTGATGTCGTCTTCGACAAGGACGGCATGGTGAAATCCGTCGTCATCGGTGTCGGCGGCTTCCTTGGCGTCGGAACCAAGAACGTCGCCTTTGACTATGACAAGCTGCAATGGGCCGAGAAGAACGGTGACCGCTGGCTGGTCGCGCAGACGACCAAGGACGAGCTGACGGCGCATCCGGAATTCGACAGCAAGGCTTATGCGCTGGCCCCGGCCGCATCGACGACTGCCCAGGCGCCGGCCACGTCGACAGACACCGCACAGAAGCCCGCGGAGGCGAATGCGGAACCGGTGAAACAGGCTGATGGCAATCTGGCCACAAACATCATCGGCGAAAATGTCTACAACGGCACAGGCGACGACGCCCAGAAGATCGGCGACGTGAACGACATCGTGCTGACCAAGGAAGGCAAGGCAAAGTCGCTGATTATTGGCGTGGGCGGCTTCCTCGGCATGGGGGAAAAGAACGTCGCCTATGATTTCGCCAAGGCGCAGTGGGCACAGAAGAATGGCGACCGCTGGCTGGTTGCGCAGACCACCAAGGAAGAACTGCAGGCGCAGCCGGACTTCAACCGCAAGGCCTATGATCCGGCACCGGCTACTACGGCATCGAACGAGCCGGCGGCAACCGCGCCAGCCACCGCGACAGCTCCTGCTGCCGCTCCGGCGGACAAGACGGCGGCGGCGCCGGCTGACGCCACCGCTCCCGACCAGACAAAGACCGCGGCCATCGACAAGTCGAAGCTGACGGAGATGCCGATTGGCGAGATCAGGGCTGACGATCTGAAGGGCACGACAGTCTATGGCGCCAACGACGCCAAGGTCGGCGAGATCGGCGATGTCGTGCTGGCGCCCGACAAGAAAACCGATGCTGTGATCGTCGACGTCGGCGGCTTCCTCGGCATCGGTTCGAAGGAGGTCGCGGTTGGCATGGATAATTTGAAGTTCATGACCGACAAGGACGGCAAGAAGTACCTCTATACGACCTTCACCAAGGAGCAGCTCGAGAAGCAAGCGGCTTACGACAAGGGCTCCTACGCGCAGAAGCGCGACGAGCAGCGTCTGATCGTTCGATAGGCAAGGAAACGGGCGGTAGGGGAGATCCCTTACCGCCCTGCCTGCGACCTTGCGTATCCAGCCACCCCGTTTTCCGTCAGTTCCGAGAGTGCAAGCGACTGGTCGAGATGTTCGGCCCGCCAGGCAAGCAGCCTTTCGGCGAATTCCAGGCGGGTGGAGCGATGTGCCGGACTGCTGGCGAGGTTCTTCAATTCGCCAGGGTCGTTCTCCATGTCGAAGAGCAAAGGCGGCAAGCCCCCGCCAAAATGCACGTATTTGAATTTCTGCGTGCGGATGACAGCGAGGTTGCACTGGCGCGAGGTAAGGCCGAAGTGCCGTTCGGCTTCACCGTCCGCGACCGAGCGAAAGTCGAACTCCCAGTGCGCCGCGTCGCGCCAAACGGCGGGCGTTCCACCGCTCAGGAAGGGTTTCAGCGAGCACCCGTCAAGATGCGGTTCGGGAGCCACGCCGAGCAGGTCGATGAGCGTAGGCAAAATGTCCACAGCTTCGGTGAAGCGATCGACAGTGCTGCCAGCGGCCTTGCGATGGCGGGGATCGCGGATGATCAGCGGGATGTGATAGCTGCCGTCGAAATAACCGCCTTTGCCCAGCATGAAATGGTCGCCCATCATTTCGGCGTGGTCGGAGGTGAGCACGATGATGGTGTTGTCCCAGGCGCCTTCGGTCTTCAGCGCTTGCCAGAGGCGGCCGAGCTGTGCGTCGACTTCGGAGATCATGCCGTAATAGATGGCTCGGATGCGGCGGAAATCATCCTCGCTCCAGTCGTGTACCTTGCCCGTGGCACCGGGGCGGAACCTTGCGCGGTTTTGCCGGCCAAGATCATAGGCGATGTAGGGGTGGCCCTGAGATTCGGCTCGCCAACTTTCCGCACGGTGAAAAGCCGGGCCGTCCGCCGGATCGTATCGGGTGTTGTACGGTTCCGGCACAATGAAGGGCGGATGCGGGCTGATAAAGGAAAGATGGGCAAACCATGGCGCGGCCTCCTCTTGCTCGCCCAGCCAGCGCATGAATTCGCCGGCAAGGAAAGCCGTTGGCGTCTGGTCCTTGGAGTAGACGGGTGGCGCTTCAGTCACCGCACCATCCGCCTCGCCCACGGGACGATGGATGTCGGGACTTCCAGCGCTGGCATCGATGCCCTGCTGCTTCAGCCATGACAGCCACTGTTTCTGATGTTCGGGGAGCAATTGGCGCACCGTGAAGCCGGGCAGCACGCCTTCATAGCTGTGCAATCGTGGATCACCCGGTGCCAGCTGGCGCGGGTCGAGCGACACGTCGGTATAGCCGAACAAGGTCGGATCGTAACCGACGCTGCGCGCGGCAAGCGCGATGTTGCCGTGGCGGGCATCGAGCGGCGTGCCGTTGCGGCAGACACGGTTGTTCATCTGATAGAGGCCTGTGTAGAGGCAGGCGCGCGCGGGCGAGCACGGAGCCGCGCCGCCGTAGTGGCGCTTGAACAGCACACCTTCGGCGGCCAGCGCATCGGCATTCGGCGTCTTCACCTGGAGATGGCCGGCAGTCGACAGGCAGTCACCGCGCCACTGGTCGCAGGTAATGAGGAGGACATTTGGCCGCCTGCCTTTTCCAGTCACTTGCGCTACCCCTTCCCAGCACGTTCGAATGCGCACATGGAACCGATTCCATCAGCCGCGCAAGGCCAGGGCCGTTGGCAGAATGGTGAACGAGTTTCTTGTCACTGTTCACTTTTACAGCACAGTCCATTTTGTGTTTGCGGCCTTTGCCCCAACAGATCGTGTCCTCATATTGGCGTGGACAGCGGCGAGGGCCGCACACACACCAAGGGAAGGAGCAGAGACCATGCTCGACCAGATCAAGGGCCTGCATCACGTCACCTCGATGGCCAGGGATGCACGGCAGAACAATGATTTCTTCACCCACAAGCTCGGCTTGCGCCGGGTCAAGAAGACGGTCAATTTCGACGCGCCTGATGTCTACCATCTCTACTATGCCGACGAGGTCGGAACGCCGGGTTCGGTGATGACCTATTTTCCGTTTCCCAACATCGGCAAAGGCCGCCATGGCGTCGGCGAAGTCGGCACGACGGTCTACTCCGTGCCGGACGGCACGCTCGCCTATTGGGAAAAACGCTTCACCGACGAAGGCGTAACCAATGTCGCCCGTGAGGAAAGTTTTGGCCAGAAGCGGCTCAGATTTGACGGTCCGGACAGCGACGGCTTTGCCCTCGTCGAGGACAAGGCCGACACCAGGGCGCCCTGGGTGAAGGGCGGTGTTGCCGCTGACGAGGCGATCCGCGGCTTTCATTCGGTTTCGCTGAGGCTGAAGGATGGAGGCGCCACCGAGGAGCTTTTGAAGTTCATGGGCTACGAGGAAGTCGACAAGTCAGGCAATGTCAGGCGGCTCGCCGTCAAGAACGGCAACGGCGCCGATGTCGTCGACATCGAATCGCTGCCGACGGCCCCCTTCGCCGATCTCGGCGCCGGCTCCGTCCATCATGTCGCCTTCGCCGTAGAGAACCGCGCCAAGCAGCTTGAAGTGCGCAAAGCGCTGATGGATACAGGCTATGGCGTGACGCCGGTGATCGACCGCGACTATTTCTGGGCGATCTATTTCCGCACGCCCGGTGGCGTGCTGTTCGAAGTCGCCACCAACGAGCCGGGCTTCGACCGTGATGAGGACACCGCCCATCTCGGCGAGGCGCTGAAGCTGCCCACCCAGCATCAGCACCTGCGGCCCTATCTCGAACAGCATCTGCAGAAGCTGGAGGGCTGAGCGATGAGCAAGGACGCTTTCATCCACAAGATGCTGCCCGGTTCGCCGGGTGGTCCGCTGCTCTTCGTCTTCCATGGCACGGGCGGCGACGAGAGCCAGCTTGTCTCGCTGGGGCGCGATCTCGCGCCCCAGGCCACCATCATCTCGCCGCGCGGCGATGTTTCAGAACAAGGTGCCGCGCGTTTCTTCCGCCGCACCGGCGAAGGCGTCTACGACATGGACGACCTTGCGCGGGCGACGGGCAAGATGGTGGGCTTCGTCAAGGCCCATGTCGAGGCGACGACGCCATCGGCCGTGCTCGGCCTCGGCTATTCCAACGGCGCCAACATCCTGGCCTCGCTGGTGTTCGAAGCCCCTGATCTTTTCGACGCCGCGGTGCTGATGCATCCGCTGATCCCGTTCGAGCCGGAGGTGAAAGGCAGCCTTGCCGGCCGTCAGATCCTGGTGACCGCCGGCAGGCGCGATCCGATCTGCCCGCCGAACCTGACGGCGCGGCTCGAAGCCTATTTGCGTGCCGATGGCGCCGATGTCACAGTGGAGTGGCACGAAGGCGGGCACGAGGTGCGGCCAAACGAAATCGAGGCGGCGCGGCGGCTTTTTGCCGGTGCCCAAGGAGTGTAAAGAGATGCCCGATCAGCTGCCAGAGATCGAACTTGAAGATCGCGGTTCCAAGGGTCGCTACGTCCTGCGCGGCGCCGGCGGCGCCGAAGCCGAAATGACCTTCACCAAGATCGGCGAGCACCAGCTCATCATCGATCACACCGAAGTGCCGGACGCCTTTCGCGGCCAGGGCGCCGGGCTTCGGCTCGTCACCCGCGCCGTCGAGGATGCGCGGGCGGCGGGCAAGAAGATCATCCCGCTCTGCCCGTTCGCCAACGCCCAGTTCCGCCGCCATCCGGAATGGGCCGACGTGCTGAAGCAATAGGTCGGACAGGCTTTGTCATTTGCGCGGGTAGCACATCTTGCCTAAGTGGGTATGATATATCGCTCCCGCGCCGATGAACGAACCGAATGACCCCCCTATGACCGAATCCGACCTCGTCCCCGTCTTCGACGGCCATAACGACACGCTGCTGAGGCTCTATCAGTCCAAGGACAGGGACGTCGAAAAGCTGTTCGTCGAAGGGAAATCGGGCGGCCATATCGACCTGCCGCGCGCCAAGGCCGGCGGATTCGCCGGTGGCATGTTCGCCATCTTCCCGCCGCCGGTCGAGAAAGCGCGGCGCAGCGCCGTGCCTTCGGCGCCGAGCGACAGCGAGCCGTTGCCGCCCGAGGTTCCGCGCGCCGATGCGCTCAACTCGACGATCGCGATGGCGTCCATCCTGTTCCGGCTGGAACGCGCCGGCGCATTGGCGATCTGCCGCAGTGCCGGCGATGTGCGCAATGCCATGGCGCAAGGCACGATTGCCGCGGTGTTCCACATCGAGGGCGTCGAGGCGATCGATCCCGAACTCTCCATGCTCGACGTTCTGCATGCCGCGGGCCTGCGTTCGCTCGGCATCGTCTGGAGCCGGCCGAACGCGTTCGGCCACGGAGTGCCGTTCCGCTTTCCGTCCTCGCCCGACACCGGACCCGGCCTGACCGATGCCGGCAAGGCGCTGGTCAAGGCCTGCAACGAACTGAAGATCATGATCGACCTCTCGCATCTCAACGAGAAGGGCTTTCGCGATGTCGCTGAAATCAGCAATGCGCCGCTGGTCGCCACCCATTCCAACGTGCACGCGATCTGCGGCCATTCGCGCAATCTGACCGACTGGCAGCTCGGCGCGATCCGCGAATCCGGTGGCATGGTCGGCCTCAACTTCGCCACCGGCTTCCTGCGCGAGGACGGCCGCATGAATGCCGACACCAGCCTCGACATCATGGTGCGCCATATCGATTCCCTGCTGCAGGCTCTGGGCGAGGACGGCGTCGGTCTCGGCTCGGATTTCGACGGCGCCATGATCCCGGCCGTCATCGGCGACGTCGCCGGTCTGCCTAAACTCGTCGATGCGCTGGCGGCGCGCGGTTTCGGCCGCGCGCTGATCGAAAAGATCGCCTACCGCAACTGGCTAAGCATGCTCGAGCGCACGATCGGCTGAGCCGGCGCTACTTGTCGTAGCCCATGCGCTTCAGCCAATCCTTGCCGACGCCACGGTCGCGAATGATCGGCAACGGGTTTTCCGAATCGAGCCTGGCGCAGATGCGGTAGACCTCCAGGGTCTCCGCACTCATCTCGTCGCGCTTGTAGAAGAACATGGCGGCGGCGTAGCGCGTTCGGCCCGACCATTTCTCACCGAGCGGCGTGTTGACCAGTTCCCACTG
>NZ_RZSJ01000191.1:0-9846 GCF_003998025.1 Mesorhizobium sp. M8A.F.Ca.ET.021.01.1.1 | reverse complement strand
GTTCATCATCGCCGGCACCGCCGAGATCCTGCGCCATCGCGGGCTCGGCGCCGCGCGCCGCAATCCAGCCTGACCATAACAACGAAGAGGAGAACGAAAATGGCATTCCACCTGAGATCTATAACCGGACACAAGGCCCGGGCCGGCCTCGCGGCATTGGCGCTCGCACTGTCTTCGACCGTGACGCTGGCCGCCGAAAAGCTGCAATACTTCACCTGGTCGGGCTATGAGTTGCCCGATTTCAACAAGAGCTTCCTTGCCGCGCACCCCGATGGCGTCGAGGCCTCGATCTTCGGCGACGACGATGATGCCTTCACCAAGGTCAAGGCCGGCTTCCGGCCCGACATCGCGCACCCCTGCTATGACAAGGTGGCGCGCTGGAACAAGGAAGGCCTGCTGCAGCCGATCGACACCAAGCGCATCAAGAACTGGGATTCGATCTTCCCGGTGTTCAAGAACCTGCCCGACCTGCAGGCTGGCGACGGCAAGGTCTGGATGGTGCCATGGGACTGGGGTAACACCTCGATCCTCTACCGCACCGATCTGGTGAAGAACCCCGAAGCGAGCTGGAACCTTCTGTGGGACAAGCAATATGCCGGCCGTATGGCGACCATCGACGCCGTGCATGACACCCCGATTGTCGCGGCTCTTCTGGCAGGCGTGAACCCCTTCGACATGACACCGGAGCAGATGGACAAGGTCGCGGCAAAGCTGCGCGAACAGCGCCCGCTGCTGTCGAGCTACACCACCGACATGACCTCGGTCGAGCAGGCCCTGGCCAGTGGCCAGTTGGTCGCCGCCATGACCTGGAATGCATCGGCCACGTCGCTCAAGAAGCAAGGCGTGCCGGTCGAGTTCATGAAGCCGAAGGAGGGTATGCTGACCTGGGCCTGCGGTTTCGTCATGCTGAAGGACGCCAAGAACGTCGATCTCGCCTATGACTTCATCAACAGCCGGCTCGACGCTGACTCCGGCAAATTCCTGATCCAGTCCTACGGCTATGGCAGCTCGCTCGGCACCGCTTTCGCCGGCGTGCCGAAGGACGAATTGGAGAAGCTGCAACTGCCGTCCGACCCCGAGGTGATGCTGAAGAGCACGATCTTCACCGGGCCGATGAAACAGAACGACGATATGGCGAAGATGTTCGAGAAGGTGAAGGCTGGCGGGTAAGCTACGGCCTTCCCTTCTCCCCTTGTGGGAGAAGGTGTCGCCGAAGGCGACGGATGAGGGGTGCTCCAGCTTGGCGCCGGCGGCGATCTGTCACTCACCCCTCAACCGTCTCGGCGCTACGCGCCGATCCACCTTCTCCCACAAGGGGAGAAGGAAGAAGCAAACGAGGACTTGCACATGGACATGCTTGACGAGGCCGCCGAAAAACCGAAGGACGATGCCGACGTTCGCGTCGGCCGGCGCGTGCGGGCGCTCAGGCTCGAGCGCCGCCTGTCATTGGCCGATCTCTCGGCAAAAGCCGGCATGTCGATCGGCGCGCTGAGCCAGATCGAGCGCGGCATGTCCTCGCTGCGCGTCAAGGTGATCTGGCCGCTCGCCGCGGCGCTCGACATCGAGCCGTCGGCGCTGATCGCCGACGGCAACGATGCGGTCAATGATCTCTATTGCGTGCGCGCCGACAAAAGGCGTCAGATCCCGGTGAAATCCGAAGGCATCGCCAAGGCGCTGCTGTCGCCGCCCGGCGCGACGCTGACCGGCATGCTGGTGACGGTGGAAGCCGGTGGCGGCACGGCGGAAGCCTACGCCCATGCCGGCCATGAATTCGGCTTCGTGCTTTCGGGCGAGGTCGAACTGGTGGTGGATTCGACAAAATACGGGCTGAAGACCGGCGACAGTTTTGCCTTCAAGAGTACGCTTTTGCACGCCTTCCGCAATCCCGGCGCGGAGCAGTGCCAGATCCTCTGGGTCAACACCACGAAGCCGTCCGAGGTTCGCGATGGCGCCTGATCCACTCGTCCGGCTGCAGGCGGTTTCCAAGGTTTTTCCAGGTGCCATCGTCGGACTCGATACCGTCGATCTCGACATTGTCAGCGGCGAATTCATCACGCTCCTCGGGCCGTCCGGCTGTGGCAAGACCACCAGCCTGCGTGTGATTGCCGGCTTCGAAAGCCCGTCGAGCGGCGAGGTCTTGCTCGACGGTCATGACATCACGGCCCTTCGGCCGTTCGAGCGGCCGGTCAACACCGTGTTTCAGGACTACGCGCTGTTTCCGCACATGAACGTCGCCGAAAATGTCGGCTTCGGCTTGTCCCTGCGAAAACTCACCAGTGCCGAGCAGGCAAAGCGCGTCGGCGAAGCCCTGGAGATGGTCGGTCTCGCCGACAAGCTTCGCGCTCGCGTCCTGGAACTGTCGGGCGGCCAGCGCCAGCGCGTCGCGCTTGCCCGCGCCATTGTCTGCGAGCCGCGCGTGCTCTTGCTCGACGAGCCGCTGTCGGCGCTCGACGCGCATCTGCGCGAACAGATGCAGGTCGAATTGAAGCGGCTGCAATCGCGGCTTGGCACCACCTTCGTCATGGTCACTCACGACCAGACCGAGGCGCTGTCGATCTCCGATCGTATCGTCGTCATGAACAACGGCCGCATCGAGCAGATCGCGCCGCCGGCGACCCTCTATGACCGGCCGGCCACGAAGTTCGTGGCGAGCTTCATCGGCACCATGAATCTCCTGCAATCACGTTTTGTCGGCCGGGATGGCCACCGCCTGCGTTTCACCGCCGGCACCTTGCCGCTGGAGGCCATTTCCGAAACCGGCCAGTGGCCCGGCGAAGGCGAGGTCCGCACCATCGGCGTGCGCCCGGAGGATTTGCTGGCGGCGGCCGAGGCTGCGCCCGGCACGGCGCCGGCGCGGGTCAACAGCATCGTCTTCCATGGCCGCACGTTGCGCCTGCATGCCGAACTGGGGCAAGGCATGCCCGTTGTCATCGACGCGCCCCGCCAGGCCGAGGGGTTTCAATTCAGCGCCGGCGACGTGGCGCACGTCAGCCTGCGCCGTGGCGCCAACTGCCCCATGCTGCCCAGCTAGCCTCATTCAACTGCGCAAGGTCGCCCGCACGGCCGTGGGGTTGGCCTGATCGACATGTGGACGAACGACCAAGGAAACTAAGTAGGAATTGACTAATGTAGGAAGACATTCCTAAATTAGTTGATGCCGGAATTGAGCACCCGACCGCGCCGAAATGTGCAAACCCTATGCCTCGCGCACGAAGTCGGGCAACTCATTCGTGTCCGATGCCGGCACTGCAACATCACCCGGCATTATCTGCCTGGCGATCTCGCGAAGCTTGTCGGTGACATTCCCTTTTGGGATGTCGAACGGCATATGCGGTGCGAGCGCTGCAAGCTTCGCGAACTTGATGCCGACATAATTTTGCCGAGTGCTGCGGAGCGCTTGAAAATTCGTGTGAGACGCCTTGTCGAAATCCGCATGGTTCGCCGTGTAATATGGCGAGACGAGGAATGAGGAACGCGGCTATCCCTTAGCCTAGAACAGAGATCCTTGCGCCGGTGCCTGCTGCGGAAACTTGATTTGTGTGGCTGGCTTCTCAACGATCACCAACGCGTTGTCTGGTGCCGTTCGCTGCAAATGCCGTGCTTCTGCCCAAGGTGCTGTAAGCCAGGCCTCGGTCTCCTCCCACGTGGTCAGGATTACTGGCATAGCCTTCTCATGGATCGGCGCGATCAGGGCGTTTGGCTTGGTTGTCATGAAGGCGAATAACTCGAAGTCGCCGGGTCCGTCCTTGACCTTTCGAATACCCTGCCAACGGGTCCAGAATCCGGCGAAGAAGAACAGCGGTCGGCTATCGTCACGGGCAAACCAGTAGTTGCGTTGGATGCCGGTTTCTGGGTCCTTGTCACTCGGTGTCGGGCTGGGTTCGGCAAAACTGGTGACCGGCACGACGCATCTATGC
Organism: Mesorhizobium sp. M8A.F.Ca.ET.021.01.1.1; assembly: GCF_003998025.1. Lineage (NCBI taxonomy): Bacteria > Pseudomonadati > Pseudomonadota > Alphaproteobacteria > Hyphomicrobiales > Phyllobacteriaceae > Mesorhizobium > Mesorhizobium sp. M8A.F.Ca.ET.021.01.1.1. Next base: position 5,929 of record NZ_RZSJ01000191.1, on the reverse strand, counting down.
TCGACCCCGACAAACTGTTGCCAGTGCGAATATTGTGGATTGCGAACGTTGGTCGTGCCGTAGTCGGCCTTTCCCTTCATGCGCTCAGGTGGCGTTGGCAACCCCCAAAGCAGTCTGGCCAGCTCACGCTTCCCGTCTGCCGTGTTGCGGACGACGGGGCCGGGCTGATTGGGATAGATGTCGACGGATGGTTCAAGGTTGCCGCTGATATCGCGCAGTGCGCGCGTCCATTGGCGGACCGCCTCTTGTGTCGTGGTGATGTTGTAGAGGTTACACATGCACCCAGCATCGCGGAATTGGCGTGCCTCTGCAACCGAAGTCGGTCCGCGATAGGCTGGTCAGGCGCTTATCCTGACAGGGTCATGTCAGCTATCGACCCGTCAGCTGATGGCATGTCAGCGGGCTGTTCCCTACTTGCAATGCGTCCAAACAGGAGGAACACAAATGACCATCACGGAAATCGCCAAGGACTTCACCGAGCTTCTTAAACAAGGCAACAGCGACGGCGCTGCCGAAAAATACAATGCCGACGCTATCGTCAGCTACGAAGCCATGGAGGGGCCGATGGCCGTCAGCCGCGGCAAGGAGGCCCTCAAGCAAAAGAGCCAGTGGTGGCAAGAGAACCACGAAGTGCATGGCGGCTCGGTCGAAGGACCCTATGTCAACGGCGACCAGTTCGCGGTGCGCTTCACGTTTGACGTAACGCCCAAGGCCACCGGCGAGCGTGTCACCATGGATGAGGTTGGCCTGTACACGGTCAAGAACGGCAAGATCGCCGAAGAGCGATTTTACTACTGAGGTCGGAAACACAGCTGGCTTTCCGGAGTCCGCGCTCTTCGCCGCGAAGGCGGAGATCAACATGGCGGCCAGCGATGCCCTGGCCGCCACCCAGGAAGCTCAAATCGTCTTCACATATTGCGCAAGCTGATCGGCTACCGTGCCCCAGCCGTCGAAGAAACCCATCTCTTCATGGTTGTCGCGGGTCGCCTCGTCGCGGTGGATGGCGGTGGCGGTGTAGCGCGTGCCCCGGCCATCCGGCTGCAGCGAAATCACAGCAGTGATGAACGGCTCGCCTGACGGCCGATAGCCCGGCAGCAGCGCATCCGTCCACACCAGCCGCTCGTTCGGCACGATTTCCAGATAGCAGCAATGGCGGTCGCTGACCTCGTTGCCGTCGCGCGACTGCATGCGTGTCCGGAACAACCCGCCTGGCCTGAGGTCGATCTCGCAGTCGGTGATCACCCATGGTTTTGGTGTGAACCATTGCCTGACATGCTCCGGCGTCGTCATGGCGCGCCACAACAGTTGGTGCGGCGCGTCGAGCACGCGCTCCAGCACGAGGTCCAGCCTGGGATCTGGCTTGAAGGGATAGCTCATGTTTCCTGCTCCTTGAGTGTCATCACATAGGCGTCGAACTGGTCGAGGCGGCGCTCCCAGAGCGTGCGCTGCTCAGCCAGCCAGCTTTCGGCGAGCTTCAATGGCTCGGGCGCAAGCTCGTAAGTCCTGACCCGGCCGGTCTTCTGCGACCGAACCAGCCCGCAGCCTTCGAGAATCTTGAGATGGTCGATGAAGGAAGGCAGGGCCATCTCGAAAGGCTGTGCCAGTTCGCTGACCGAAGCGGGGCTCCTGTTGAGTCGCTCGACCACGCGCCGCCGTGTCGGGTCGGCAAGCGCGCGAAAAATACCATCGATCGGCGGGGGGATCGGATTTGCGCTCTGGAGGCTGGTCATCGATGGTCCTGGGTCGTCAAAAGTGGTCATTAATACTTAGGTAAATTCCTTAGTGTTTGCAAGCGGCAAATTTCACGAGCTTCTGGCAAAGCGGGAAGGGCGGTTCTAGGTTGCGAAACGGATTCGACGGTCAGCCCAAAGGAAGCACGTCTTGACGATCACCATGTACGGCATCACCAATTGCGACACGATCAAGAAGGCGCGCGTCTGGCTGGAGAGCCATGACGTTCCCTATCGCTTCCACGATTACCGGGCCGAAGGCATCGAGGCTGACAGACTGAATGGCTGGGTTGGCAAGGTCGGTTGGGACAAGCTGCTCAACAAGGGCAGCACGACCTTCCGCGAACTGCCGGACAAGGACAAGGAAGGGCTGGATGAGAAGAAGGCGAAGAAGCTGATGTTGGCCAAGCCGACCATGATCAAGCGGCCGGTACTTGAAGTGGGGGATCGGGTGCTGGTTGGGTTCAAGGCGGATGTTTATGAGGAGGCTGTAAAGTAAAGTTCGTTAAGCGCGGCACCCTATGCCGTCGTCATCCTAGGGCGGAGCAAGGAGCGAAGCGACGCGGCGCAGACCCTAGGATCCATGCCGTGACGCTAACGTGCTGCAGCGGTTGAGAATTCTGCCCCGTCGCGTCCTTCGATGAAAGTCACGGCATGGATCCTCGGGTCAAGCCCGAGGATGACGAAGCAGGTATTTCGCCAGCGCCACCGCGTTGTTGTGCGCCTCGTCATGGGCGCCGTAGAGAAGCGTTACCTTGCCGTCGCGGAGCAGGGCGCGCAAACTCGCCAACGCCTCTTCATTCCGATCCAGTTCGAGAAAATACCGCTTCTGAAATTCCGCCCAGCGCTCCGGCTCATGCCCGAACCATTTGCGCAGTTCGTCGCTCGGCGCGATCTCCTTCAGCCACAGCGTCAACGCGGCATCCTTCTTGGCGACGCCGCGCGGCCATATCCGATCCACCAGCACCCGCTGGCCATCGGCCTTCTCGGGTGCTTCGTAGACGCGCCTGACTGCAATATCGAAGGCCATCACATCTCAGCCGGCTAGAGCCCCTGGGCCCACTCGCCCTTGCGCATCACCGGCACGCGGCTGCCATCCTTGGCGATGCCGTCGATGTCGATCTTGTCCGAGCCGATCATCCAGTCGATGTGGATGAAGCTCTTGTTGCCGCCGCGCGCCCCGATTTCGTCCTGGCTGAGCGAGGCGCCGTCGACGAAGCACTTCGAATAGCATTGGCCGAGCGCGATATGGCAGGCGGCGTTCTCGTCGAACAGCGTGTTGAAGAACAACAGGCCGCTGGCCGAGATCGGCGAGGAATGCGGCACCAGCGCCACTTCGCCGAGGCGGCGCGCGCCTTCGTCGGTGTCGAGCACTTTCTTCAGCACGTCCTCGCCCTTCGAGGCCTTGGCCTCGACGATCCGCCCGCCCTCGAAGCGCACCGAGATGTCGTCGATCAGCGTGCCCTGGTAGGACAACGGCTTGGTCGAGGAAACATGGCCCTCGACCCGCCTCGCATGCGGCGTGGTGAAGACTTCCTCGGTCGGGATGTTGGGATTGCAGGTGACGCCGTTCTTGGCGGTCGAGGCGCCGCCCATCCACTCATGGCCGTCCGCCAGCCCGACAGTCAGGTCGGTGCCGGGTCCAGTGAAATGCAGCGAATGGAAATCGTGGCCGTTCAGCCATTCAGTGCGGCCGCGCAAGGCCGCATTGTGCGCCTTCCAGTTGGCGATCGGGTCCTCGACATCCACACGCGAGGCGGCGAAGATGGCGTCGGCGAGTTTCGCCACCGCCACGTCGTCGGCGTCGCCGGGGAAAACCTGCCTGGCCCAGGCCAGATCCGGATAGGCGACTATGTTCCAGTTGATGTCGAAGCCGGTGATCTTCTCCAGCGCCGGCTGGTAGGCCATCGAATTGGCCTTGTTGGCGCGCGCCACCTTGGCCGGATCCTGCGCCGACAGCAGCGACGGATCCTCGCCGCGTACGGCGAGCCGGGCGGCATTGTTGGAAAAGGCCTTCGCCATGCCTTCATAGAGCCAGCCGGCGGCGCGATCGAAGCCGGCATCGGCGCCGAAGCGGTAGCGCGCCAGCGTCATCTCGTCATCGTTGAAGATCGGCGTCACCAGCCCGGCGCCGGCCTTGTAGGCGTGCTCGACGATGCGCCTGGTCAGCGGCAGCGCCGCGATCGACGATGTCAGCACCAGGTCCTGTCCGGGCTGCAATTGCAGCCCGACCTTGATGGCGACTTCCGCCAGCCTGTCGAGCTTCACCGGGTCGATCGTTGCGGAAACGCCGCGCGAATGTGTGGTCATGATCCTGCCTGTCGTCGTGGGATTTATGATTGAACATAGACCGGTACCGCGGCGCTTTCCACCGCGATCGCGCCACTGGGCCCCGCGACCGACGATCCGAACTGCGCCATGGTCGCCGCGATCTCTTCCTTGATCCAGATTTTGAAGTCCCGGACCTTGCGGCTTTCAGGCTTGGTGGCGGAGGTCACCAGCCAGTAGCCGAGGCCGCTCTGGGCGCGGATTCCGAACGGCGCCACCAGCCGCCCATCGGCCAGCGCATCGGCCGTCAGCAATTGCCAGCCCAGCATCACGCCATGGCCGGCGATCGCCGATTCCAGGCACAGCATCGGGTCGGTGAAGCGCGCGCCTTTCTGGAAGTTGACGGGTGGAACGCCGGCAGCGGCGAACCAGCTTTCCCAGTTGATCATCGCCCGCTCGTCGGTGATGGCGCAGGTCCGCGCAAGGTCGCCGATCGACTTCAGTTTTCTTGCAATGCCCGGTGCGCAGACCGGGAAGACTTCCTGCGCCAAAATGAGCTCCGCCTTCCCGCCCGGCCATTTGCCGTCGCCAAGCCGGATGGCAATGTCGATGTCGGAATGATCGAGATTGGCCAGCCGCACCGAGGCGTCGATGCGCAACAGCACGTTGGGATGCCGGTCGAAGTGCCGCGACAGCCGTGGCAGAAGCCATTTGGAGGCAAACGCAGGTGCCGCCGAAACAACCAATGTGCATTGGGTTGCCTCGTCGGCCAGTGCCACGGCCTGCGCAAGCTCGCGAAATCCGGCGCCAAGGCGGGCCGCGAAGACGGCGCCGCATTCGGTCAGGACGAGACCGCTCGTCGTCCGCTCGAACAGGGCCTGGCCGAGCTGCTTTTCGGTGCGGCTGATCTGCTGGCTGACGGCGCTGACGGAAACGTTGAGTTCGCTGGCGGCGGTCGCGAGCGAGCCGAGACGGGCGACGGTTTCCACGGCGCGAAGGCCGTTGAGATGAACGCGGTTGAGCATGGCCATTTGAGATTTTCTAAACCGATCCGGCCGAAATCTCAATTGAAAGAGATACCGAAACGGCTGACTTTTGGACGGAGACAGGCCCATGGAACCGGAAATGCTGAGGATGTTGTCGTCGCTGAAGGTCCTGTTCGCCGCCACTTCGTCGGATGACACGCGCTGCGACGTCGACACGCTGAGCTGGCTGACCGATCCGCTTGCGCATCCCGCGCTTGACGCGATGTCGGAGCGCGAACTCGGCGATGTGCCGTTCCGCTTGACGGCGCGCCGGACCGTGCATGAGACCGTTTCGCTGAACGCCGGTTTCGGCGGGCGCTGCTGAGCGCGCGGTCCGGCACTGGCCCAACACAAGGCGGATTGTTTCACCCGTGCGCAGATTTATTGTGCACTGCAATGACATCGGCCCCATCGACAGCGCTTCGCTACGCCTTCGCCGGCATGATCGCCATGGCCGTCGCCATGGGCATCGGCCGCTTCGTCTACACGCCGATCCTGCCCGGCATGATGGAGGAACTGCATCTGTCGCCGGCCGATGCCGGCTGGATCGCCTCGGCCAACTATCTCGGATACCTCGTCGGCGCGTTGGTGGCGGCGGGCAACTGGGCGCACGGACGCGAGCGTTCGCTGATGCTGGCAGCCCTCGGTGCCAGCGCCGTGCTGGCCGCCCTTATGGGGCTGACCGATGCCATGGCCGCCTTTCTCGCGATCCGTTTTCTGGCCGGTCTGGCCAGCGCCTTCGTCATGGTGTTCATGGCCAGCATCGTTTTCAGCCATATCGCGGAGGCCGGGCGGGGCGACCTGCAGGCATGGCATTTCGGCGGCGTTGGCCTCGGCATCGCGATGTCGGCGGCGATGATGGCCGTGCTGGTCACAGAACATGCCGGCTGGGCGCAGGGCTGGCTG
>NZ_RZSJ01000190.1:0-9930 GCF_003998025.1 Mesorhizobium sp. M8A.F.Ca.ET.021.01.1.1 | reverse complement strand
GTCATCGCATCAACGAAGGGCGGACACTGTTTTACTGTCCTGATCTCTCGCCCATGGATTTCCGAATAGGCTTTCGGAGGCATCTTGCGGAGCCAGTCAGGCAGCACGCCACGCGCGGGAACCGGCCGGGGGAGCATTTCGGCAAGCGCGGGATCACAACGAAAAACGATACGCATCCGGTTGCCCTCGAACGGCACTGCGATGTTGACGGATTGCCAGGGCGCGGTCAACGTATGCGCGCACGACGACTAGCCGCCATTCGCCGCGAGCACGATGGCGGCCTGCAATTCCTCCAGGCCTTCGCCCTTTTCCGATGATGTCGCCAGCACGAACGGGAACGCCGCCGGACGCTTCTTGATCTTTTGCAGCGTCTCCTCGATCAGCCGCGGCACGCCGGCGGCCTTGATCTTGTCGGTCTTGGTCAGCACGATCTGGTAGGATACCGCCGCCTTGTCGAGCAGCGACAGCACCTCGTCGTCCTTGGCCTTGATGCCGTGGCGGGCATCGATCAGCACATAGACCCGCTTCAGCGTGACGCGGCCCTTGAGATAGTCGAAGACCAGCTTGGTCCACTCGTCGACTTTCTCCTTGGGCGCGGTGGCGTAGCCGTAGCCCGGCATGTCGACCAGCGCCATCGGCGGCAGGTCGGTGCCCTCGCCTGAAAATCCGTCCGGCACGAAATAGTTGAGTTCCTGCGTGCGCCCCGGCGTGTTGGAGGTGCGCGCCAGCCCCTTCTGGTTGACCAGGGCGTTGATCAGCGACGACTTGCCGACATTGGAGCGGCCGGCAAAGGCTATCTCCGGCGGCCCTTCCGGCGGCAGGAACTTCATGGCCGGCACGCCGCGGATGAAGATCCATCCGCGCGTGAACAGGTCGGTTTGGATCGCGGTGCTGTTGGGAACGTTCAAGCTGCTGCCTCCAGTAGAGAGATATCGGCGCTCCTGATGGCGTCGAGATTGCGGCCGATCTTGTCCACCGGCCAGTCCCACCATGCCACCGCCAGCAGCCGTCGGATCGTCCTGTCGTCGAAACGCATCTTCACCACTTTCGCGGCGTTGCCGGCAACGATCGCATAGGGCGGCACATCGTGCGTCACCACCGATTTGGCGGCGATGATGGCGCCATGGCCGATTTCCACGCCGGGCAGGATCACGGCCTCCATGCCGATCCAGACATCGTGGCCGACCATCGTGTCGCCGCGCAGTTCCTTCGACCATGTCTGGGGGTCGAAACCCTTTTCCCAGCCATGGCCGAAAATGTTGAACGGATAGGTCGAGAAGCCGGACATGGCGTGATTGGCGCCGTTCATGATGAAGCGCGCGCCCTCGGCGATAGCGCAGAACTTGCCGATGATGAGCTTGTCGCCGATGAAGGGATAGTGATGCAGCACGCATTTTTCGGCGAATTTGTCCGGCCCGTCCGGGTCGTCATAATAGGTGAAGTCGCCGATCTCGATGTTCGGCTCTGTCACCAGAGGCTTCAGGAAGCCGACGCGCGTGTGCATCGGGATCGGGTGCTTGATGCCGGGGTTGGGTCCGTCCATGTCGAAGTCCGTCCAGGAAGTGATAGCCACGCGGATCCGCAATCCGCGCGCCTGGTCAAAATAACGTGATCCGCCCTATAGCACCAATCGGCTGACGAGCGAGCCTTCCTTGCCTGCCACGCTCATTTGTTGCCGCGGCAGATCACGATCGGGTTGGACAGCGCGCTGTCGAAACCACTGCCCTGATAGACCTGAACGTTCGACGCTCCGGGCGGCAGCATGAAGCTGCCTTCGACGACCTTCTGATCTCCCGCCATCGTGTGAAGATCCCAACTAAACGTGCAGAACTGTGGCGGTGCCTTGGGTTCGACATGGCTGCAGTTGAGCTGCGCGCCGCCCAGCATGGCGGCGCCGCCGCAGCTGACCGCATCCTTCGCGGCAGCGGCGCCGGGGCACCCAACGAGAGCCGTGAGAGCCGCGATCCTGATCCAATCCATCGCCAAAATCCTTGCCGGCAAATCCACATCGCCACGCGGCTTTTGCATGCCGTGGCCCATGCGTTTTTTCTTCCCCGGGGCTTAATCGGTCTTGCGCGGGGCGTCCAGCAGGATTATGTGCATGATGATAATAAGCATGCTCACGAAAAGTTGCCACCCGACCCCGACCTCCTCCCATGCCCTCTTCCCGCAATATCAGCTTCGTGCTGCACGACGTCGCGCGCCTGCTTCGCAAGCGGTTCGAGCAGCGGTCACGCGCATCGGGGCTGACCCGCGCCCAATGGCAGGTGCTGGCCTTCCTTTCGCTGCATGAAGGCATCCACCAGAACAAGCTCGCCGACCTCATCGAGATCGTGCCGATCACGCTCGCCCGGCTGCTCGACAAGATGGAGGCGCGCGGCTTCATCGAGCGCCGGCCCGATCCCGTCGACCGCAGGGCATGGCTGCTTTACCTGACACCGCGGGCCCGTCCGCTGCTCGAGATCATGCGCGGCAACGGCCAGAAAACACGAGACGAGGCCTTCGCTGGCCTTTCGTCCGAAACACAGCAGCATCTGCTGCAAACGCTAAGCTTGATCAAATCCAATCTGCTCGCGGCTTGCACCCAGCCAGCCGTCGACCGGGAGAAAGTACATGGCTGAATCGACATCCCCCAAGAAGCCTGCCGGAGACGAAACACCGGCGGGTCGGACCGACCAGATTATCCAGCTCGACAGTGAGCGCGAACAGCGGCGGGCCAGCGCCGTCATCGAAAATGACGAACTGGAAGCGCCCGTCGCCCTGGAGCCGGCGGCGCTGGAGGCTCCGGCCAAGGAGCCGCCGCCACGGCAGGCCCCTGCCGCCGTCGCCCCTCCTGTTCCGGTCAAACCGAAGCGCAGCCTGGCGCGGCCCGTCCTTTTTGCCCTGCTTCCCGTCGCGCTTGTCTTCGGCGGCTATTATTATGTCACCGGCGGTCAGCTGATGACGACCGACAATGCCTATATCCAGGCTCAGTCGCTCGGCGTCTCCACCGACGTCTCCGGCACGGTGCAGGAGATCGACGTGCATGAGAACCAGGCGGTCAAGAAGGGCGACGTGCTGTTTCGCCTGCGGCCGGCCTCCTTCGAGACCGCTCTCGCCGCCGCCCAGGCCCAGCTCGGAACCGTCCGCAACCAGGTGCTGACCCTGGAGGCGAGCTACCAGCAGTCGCTGTCGCAGATCGAGCAGGCGCAGGCCGACATTCCCTATTACGAAGCCGCCTTTCAGCGGCAGCAGGATCTGCTCAAGACCTCCACCGCCTCGAAGGCGTCTTTCGACAGCGCCCAGCACGATCTCGTCGCCGCGCGCCAGAAAGTGTCCGTCGCCAAGGCGCAGGCGCAGGCCACGCTCGCCCAGCTTGGCGGCGACGCCAACCAGCCGGTGGAGAAGAACCCCTTCTACCTCCAGGCCCAGTCGGGCGTCGACGACGCGCAGCGCAACCTCGCCGATTCCGTTGTCAAGGCACCGTTCGACGGCATCGTCACCAATGTCGACGCGCTGCAGGTCGGCAAGTACCTGCCGGCTTCGCAGCCGGCGTTCAGCCTGGTCTCGTCGACCGATCTGTGGATCGCGGCGGAACCGAAGGAAACCGAGCTGACCTATGTGCGTCCCGGGCAGACGGCGACGATCAGCGTCGACACCTATCCCGGTGCCGTCTGGCACGGCAAAGTTGCCTCGATCAGTCCCGCCTCGTCGTCGAGCTTCTCGCTGCTGCCGGCGCAGAACACCACCGGCAACTGGGTCAAGGTCGTGCAGCGCATCCCGATGCGCGTCACCATCGCTGACATCGACGGCAAACCACCGCTGCGCGGCGGCATGAGCGCCGTGGTCGACGTCGACACGGGCCATGCACGCGGCCTGCCGGACTTCGTCACCAATCTCATCGGCCTGTTCGGACAAAAGTCATGACCAGCGCGTCCGCGACAGGTGCCACGCCGGTGGTCGCCAATCGCGGCGCCATCACCGCCTGCGTGATCCTGGCCGTCATCATGCAGGCGCTGGACACGACCATCGCCAATGTCGCGCTGCCCTATATCCAGGGCAGCGTCTCGGCCAGCGCCGACCAGATCAACTGGGTGCTGACCTCCTACATCGTGGCGGCGGCGGTGATGACGCCGCCTTCCGGCTACCTTGCCAACCGCTTCGGCCGCAAGCGCATCCTGTTGACCTCGATCACCGGCTTCGTCGTCGCCTCGGTGCTGTGCGGTTTCGCGCAGTCGCTGCCGCAGATCGTCGGCTTCCGCCTGCTGCAGGGCCTGTTCGGCGCGGCGCTGGTGCCGCTGTCGCAGAGCATCCTGCTCGATATCTACAGTGTGGAAGAGCGCGGCTCCGCCATGGCGCTGTTCGGCGTCTCGGTGATGGTCGGGCCGGTGCTGGGGCCTGTCATCGGCGGCTGGCTGACCGAGAATGTCAGCTGGCGCTGGGTGTTCTACATCAACGTGCCGATCGGCGCGCTGGCCTTCGCCGGCGTGTCGCTGTACGTCCTGGAAACCAAGCTGGATTTCAAGGCGAGGCTGGATTGGCTGGGTTTCGGCATGCTCAGCATCACCATCGCCGCCTTGCAGATGTTTCTCGATCGCGGCGAGCAGCTCAACTGGTTCTCGTCATCCGAGATTATCGTCGAGGCGCTGATCTGCGCGTCGGCCTTCTACATCTTCCTCGTCCACACCTTCACCGCCCGCAACACCTTCGTCAATCCGAGGCTGTTCCTCGACCGGAATTTCGCCGTCGGCATGATCTTCATCTTCATCATCGGCATCACCTATCTCGCCTCGCTGGCGCTGATGACGCCTTACCTGCAGACGCTGATGGGCTATCCCGTGGTGACGGCCGGCATCGTCATGGGGCCGCGCGGGCTTGGCACGATGGCCTGCATGTTCCTGGTCGGCAGGCTGATCGGCAAGGTCGACACGCGCTGGCTGCTGCTCATCGGCCTGCTGATCACCGCCTGGGCGATGTACGACATGACCGGCTGGACGCCTGACGTTTCGCAGTGGACCATCATCTCCACCGGCTTCATCCAAGGTGCGGGCTTGGGCTTCCTGTTCGTGCCGCTGACCACCATCACCTTCGCCACGCTGGCGCCGGAGCGGCGCGCGGAAGGCACCGGCCTCTACAATCTGTCGCGCAACATCGGCTCCAGCGTCGGAATATCGGTGGTCACCGCGCTTCTGACGCAGAATGTGCAGATCAACCACGCCAACATTGCCACCTATGTGACGCCCTTCAACCAGGCGTTCAGCGATCCGGCGATCTTCCAGGCGATGAACCCTTATACCGCCGCCGGCCGCGCCGCGCTCGACGGCGTGGTGACGCTGCAGGCGACTGTTATCAGCTACATGAATGACTTCAAGCTGATGATGATCCTGTCGCTGGCGGCGATCCCGCTGTTGCTCCTGCTGCGCAAGCCGGGGACGCCGGCCAAGGTCGACCACAGCGCCGTCATGGAGTGATGTGGCGGAAGCGGTCGGGCTTCGAACGCCGAGGCAAAGCGCTCTCACCAAAAGAAACCGGGGCCCTGTGAGGGACGACAGGACCCCGGCCTCGCCGATACGGCTTCGCAAGAAACATGGCACCTCGTCATGAGGCGGGGATGGCGGACCGGGAAAGCCCCAACGATCCGCCGACGCCCCCTTTTCGCCGGAAGCCGCTACTTCGGCAACAGAACCTTGTTGACGACGTGAATGACGCCGTTCGACTGGTTGACGTCGGCGATCGTCACCTTCGACTCGCCGCCGGACTCGTCCATGATGTAGAGCTTGCCCTTCTTGACTTCGGCGGTGAGCGTGTCGCCCGAGACGGTCTTCATCTCGTATTTGCCGCCCATCGCCTTGGCCTTCTTCATCATATCGGCGCCCGAAATCTTGCCGGCCACGACATGCGCGGTCAGCACCTTGGTGAGCTTGTCCTTGTTTTCGGGCTTCAGCAGCGTGTCGACCGTGCCGGCCGGCAGCGCCGCGAAGGCTTCGTTGGTCGGGGCAAACACGGTGAACGGGCCGGCGCCCTGCAGCGTCTCGACCAGGCCGGCGGCCTTGACGGCGGCGACCAGCGTCGTGTGGTCCTTCGACTTGACCGCGTTCTCGACGATGGTCTTGGTGGCGTACATCGGCGCGCCGCCGACATTCGGGTTCTTGGCATAGGCCGGCGCGGCAATCGCCATGCCGGCGATGAGGGCTGATAGGGCGATGGTCCTGAATGTGGGCAAGCGCATGTGGTCTTCCTCCGGGTGAGGGCTGATCGGGATTGATAGCCTTTGAAACGCACACGCAGTCACGCCCCGCGCGTGATTGCAGTTTCGCCGATCACGGGATCGTGAAGCGATACCTGGTGCAAACAAAAAGGCCCGGACAAGCCGGGCCTTTTGAGGAGGGAAGGTGCCGGCTATTCGGCCGGCGAAGGTTTCTTGCGGAACAGCGCCACCAGATTGTCCCACAGCTCGATCTTGGCGCCCTGGCGCTTCATGATCACGCCCTGCTGCAGGATCGACAGCGTGTTGTTCCAGGCCCAGTAGATGACCAGACCCGCCGGGAACCCGGCCATCATGAAGGTGAAGATGACGGGCATCCAGGTGAAGATCGCGGCCTGCGTCGGATCCGGCGGCGTCGGGTTCATGCGCATCTGCAGGAACATGGTGACGCCCATGATCAGTGGCCAGACGCCGATCATCAGCATGTGCGGCAGGGTGACCGGAACGAGGCCGAACAGGTTGAACAGCGAGGTCGGATCGGGCGCTGCCAGATCCTGGATCCAGCCGAAGAACGGCGCGTGCCGCATCTCGATTGTGATGTAGAGCACCTTGTAGAGCGAGAAGAAGACCGGGATCTGCAGCGCCACCGGCCAGCAGCCGGCGAGCGGATTGATCTTTTCGGTCTTGTACAGCTCCATCATAGCCTGCTGCTGCTTCATCTTGTCGTCCGCGTATTTCTCGCGAATCTCGAGCATCTTGGGCTGCACCTTCTTCATGTTCGCCATCGACGCGTAGGACTTGTTGGCGAGCGGGAAGAAGATGGCCTTGACGATGACCGTGGTGGCCAGGATCGCCAGGCCGAAATTTCCGAAGAATTTGTAGAGCGTGTCGATGAGCCAGAACATCGGCTTGGTGATGAAATAGAAATATCCCCAGTCGATCACCAAGTTGAACTGGCGAATGTGACGGTCAGTCTCATATGCGTTGATCTTGGCAACTTCCTTGGCCCCAGCGAAGATCTCCGTCTCGACTGTTGCGGATTGGCCGGCGTCGACATTGATTGCATCGGTCAGGAAGTCGGACTGATAGCGATGGCGACCATCCTCGAAAAAGGCATAGCGTGGCTGGAAAGGCTGCTTTTCGGTTGGCACGAGCGTCACGGCCCAGTATTTGTCGGTGATGCCGAGCCAGCCGTCGGTCGACTTGCCCGGGGTGACCTGCTTTTCAGATTCGATCTTGGCGTATTTATATTCGGCCAAGCCCTCGGTGCCGGTGACGCCGATCAAACCTTCATGCAACACGTAGGTACTGGCAACGGCCGGCTTGTCGTATCGCGTGACGCGGCCATAGTTGAACAGCGAAACGGCGCTGCTGCCCGAATTCTGCACCGTGTCCGAAACCGTGAACATGTAGTCGCTATCGACGGAGAAGGTGCGCTTGAAGGTCAGGCCCTTGTCGTTGGTGTAGGTGAGCGTCACCGGCGTCGACGGCGTCAGTGTCGGATTGCCGTCGACCGTCCACGCCGTTTCCGCGCCCGGCACCGTTCCGGTCTTGTCGTTGCCGACGAAGCCGATCTCGGCGAAATAGCCGGTGGGCAGCGCCTGCGGGTTGAGCAGTTCGATCTCGGGCGAATTCTTGTCGACGGTCTCGGTGTAGTGCTTGAGCTTGAGGTCGTCGAGCCGCGCGCCGGTCAGATTGATCGAGCCCTCGAGGCTCGGCGTGTCGATCTTGACGCGCCTGGAAGCCGCCAGCGCCTGGTCGCGGCCGGCCGCGGTAACGATGTCACCGCCGGGGGCGTTGGGAATGGCACCCGGGGCCGTGGTGCCCGGCGCCGGCGTCGATGCGCCCGGATTGGCGGTATCGGCCGCCTTCTTCTGGTCCTCGACGCGCTGCTGCTCGATGCGAGCCGCCTCGCGTTGCTGCTCGCTGCGCGGCAGGACATAAAAATACTGCCACAGCGCCAGGATCAGCACCGACAGGGCGATGGTGATGAAGAAGTTCCGGTTGTTTTCCATCGAGAGCCCTTGGCCTATCGTGTTCCGCGAATCCGGCGGGAGAGTTCGGCCTTCAACTGGCCGAAGGGGGCGCGCAGCGCATCATCGCGCCCGACGATGACATAATCATTGCCGGGCACCATGTCATCTGCGGCATGGACGCGGACGGCCTCTTTCAGCCGCCGCCTGACGCGGTTGCGCACAACAGCGTTGCCGACCTTCTTGGTAACGGTGTAGCCGACGCGCGGCACCCCGCCGTCGCCGCGGTCGAGGACCTCGACGAGGAAAAACCGTCCGCGTCGCTTTTCACCACGACGGACGGCCAGGAATTCCGCGCGTTTCAGAAGCCGCTTGGGATTTTGCCCCACTGGCTTGCCGGTTGCGGGCAACGATCTCGTCTCGCTTAGGCGCTGAGCCGCTTGCGGCCGCGGTTGCGGCGAGCTGCGACGACGCCACGGCCACCCTTGGTGGCCATGCGAGCACGGAAGCCGTGCCGGCGTTTGCGGACGAGTTTGGACGGTTGGTAGGTACGCTTCATTTGTTTTAATACCGCGGGGTGCGGCCCTTCTTGATTCTGTCACTTTGTAACAGGAGCTTTGCCGGGCCGGTTTTGGCGCGATCGAAACCGCGCCGGGACGAATGGCCCGAGCGTGAGCGGGCTTATAGAAAGAAGGGTTTTGGAAGTCAATCCGGCGTCGGCGCGCTAAAGACGCACCTCTTTTGGAGCATCTATTTTTCCGACCAAGGGAGAAATTGGCAAAAAAGCCGTAATCGCCTAATCTTGGCTGATCAAGTGATTGTGAAGATCGAGTCGCATGAGCGAAGCCAGCCAAGCAGGGGAAGGGACCGGAACGGCATCAGCCGCCGTCCGCACGGTACCCCTGTCGCGCGGTTTGTCGACGAAGCTGCTGCTGCTCACCATCGTTTTCGTGCTGCTGGCCGAAGTGCTGATCTTCCTGCCCTGGATCGCCAGCTATAGGTTGAGCTGGCTCAAGGAGAGGCTGAGCACGGCCGCCGCCGTGTCGATCGTGCTGGTGCAGGGCGAGTCGACCTCGCTGTCGCGCACGGCCCAGAACGACGTGCTGATGGCCATCGGCGCCAAGGCGATCGCGGTGCGCGACGGCGGTGTCTCGCGGCTTCTGGTGGTGGCCGACATGCCGCCACAGGTCGACGAACACATCGATCTCGCCAGCGTCGGCATGGTCAAGGGCATGACCGGCGCGCTGGACACGCTGTTTTTCGGCGGCGACAGGATGCTGCGGGTTTTTGGACCGGTCGGCGACAGCGACAAGGAGTTCGAGCTGATCATGCCGGACTACTCCCTGCGCAAGGCCATGCTCATCTATTCGCGCAACGTCGCCTTCGTCTCGCTCCTGATCTCGCTGTTCACGGCCATGCTGGTTTATGCCGCGATCGACCTGATCATGATCGGCCCGATCCGCACCATGACGCGTTCGATGCTGTCCTTTTCCCAGGCCCCTGACGATCCTGGGCGGATCATTCACCCCGCCGATCGCGCCGACGAGATCGGCGTGGCCGAACGCGAACTGTCGCAGATGCAGGAGCGGCTGCAAAAGATGCTGGCCGAGCAGAAGCATCTGGCCGACCTCGGCCTCGCCGTATCGAAGATCAATCACGATATGCGCAACATTCTGGCCTCGGCCCAGCTGCTGTCGGACCGCCTGCGCCAGGTCAAGGATCCGACCGTGCAGGCCTTCGCGCCGAAACTGGTGCGCGCGCTCGACCGCGCCG
>NZ_RZSJ01000018.1:0-24996 GCF_003998025.1 Mesorhizobium sp. M8A.F.Ca.ET.021.01.1.1 | reverse complement strand
CTTCGGGGTAGCCGTTCAGCGCCCGGCTAACCGTGGTCTGCGAAAGCGCCAGCATATGCGCAAGTTGCTTGAGGTTCACGAGAGGCCTCCCCGCCTCAAAGCGCTTTTAGATTGAATCGACCCAACTACCGTCCGCGACGCGGCCATATCGCAGAGACCATAAGCGTGCCGGGGCTGGGTTTGAAACAAGAATTGCTGTCGCATTGCCAAAAAAGTATGTTGCGACGCACTTTTTCGAGCCCTGGCTGCAGGCAATTAAATCGATTAGTCCGCAGGCCCTCTTGACTCCTGATCGATTCAATGGCGAGATCGGCGAAGCCAAAGCGCTTTGGAAGACTCTTCGAAAGGTTGCGGTTCCCTTGCGACTGAGTCACAGTCCTGCGGCGTCGGCGGGCGGAATGGAGGTTCCGTCCGGTGAGTGTGTGACCCACTGGGAGGAATACCGATGAAGAAAATGCTTTTGCTGGGTGTTGCGTCTGCCGCATTCGCCCTGAGCGCGCCCGCGCATGCCGAACTGAAGTTCAAGCCGGGCGAGGACAAGCGCTTCAACTGGGCGAATTACGAAGATCTCAAGAAAGTCGACCTCAAGGGCGAGACTCTGTCGATCTTCGGACCGTGGCGTGGCGAGGACGAGACGCTTGTGCGGTCGGTACTCGATTATTTCTCCGAAGCCACCGGCGCGGAGGTCAAATATTCCTCGTCCGAGAATTACGAGCAGCAGATCGTCATCGACACCCAGGCCGGCAGCCCGCCCAACATCGCCGTGCTGCCGCAGCCGGGCCTCATCCAGGACCTTGCTTCCAAGGGCGTGCTGACCCCGCTGGGCGACGACGTCGCGGCTTGGGTCAAGGAGAATTACGCCGCCGGCGACTCCTGGGCCAAGCTCGGCACCTACAACGGCAAGGACGGCAAGCCGGGCTTCTATGCCTTTCCCTACAAGATCGACGTGAAGGGGCTGGTCTGGTACTCGCCCGACAATTTCGAGGAAGCCGGCTACAAGGTGCCGAAGACGCAGGAAGAACTGGCGGAGCTCGAAAAGAAGATCATCGCCGATGGCGGCAAGCCGTGGTGCATCGGGCTTGGTTCGGGCGGCGCGACGGGCTGGCCGGCGACCGACTGGGTCGAGGACATCATGCTGCGCACGCAGCCGCCCGAAGTCTACGACAAGTGGGTGAAGAACGAGATCCCGTTCACCGATCCGGCGGTGGTCAACGCCATCGACATCTTCGGCAAGATCGCCACCGACGACAAGATGGTGGACGGCGGCGCCAAGGCAGTCGCGGCGACCGACTTCCGCGACAGCCCGAAGGGACTCTTCACCGTGCCGCCGAAGTGCTACATGCACCATCAGGCATCGTTCATCCCCTCCTTCTTCCCGGAGGGCGTGAAGCTCGGCCAGGATGCGGACTTCTTCCCCTACCCGCCTTACGCCTCCAAGCCGGAACTGGGAACGCCGCTGGAAGTGGCCGGAACGCTGGTGATGATCACCAAGGATTCCAAGGCGTCGCGCGAATTCATCAAATTCCTGCAGATGCCGCTCGCGCATGAATTGTGGATGGCGCAGAAGAGCTTCGTCACCCCCTTCAAGGGAGCCAACAAGGACGCCTATGGCAGCGATGCGCTGAAGAAGCAGGGCGAGATCCTGGTCGGCGCCACGACGGTGCGCTTCGACGGCTCCGACCTGATGCCCGGCAAGGTCGGTGCCGGCTCGTTCTGGACCGGCATGATCGACCTGGTCGGCGGCAAGTCCGCCCAGGATGTCGCCACCGACATCCAGAAGAGCTGGGACGCTATCAAATAGCGGGGCGACCTAACACCTTCCAATCCTCCTGCTGGATCCGGGCCACGGCCCGGATCCGACCGGCAGTGCTCGCCGGAAGCCTTCACGTTTCGATTGTTCCGAATAACTGAAAGTCGGTGCATCCGATCGCCAGCATCGCTGGCCGGTCATGCGCAGGGAGAGGGACCCATGGCGACTCAGATTTTCTCGGCAATATTCGTCATCATCATCGGCGTCGGCGGCTGCGTCGCCTATTTCTGGGGCGCCAACAAACTGCTCGATTTGATCTTCCCCTCGCGCGGGGTGTCCGGGACGGCCGCCGTTAACAATCTGCGCCGGCAGGGATTGGTGCGGCCCTGGCTGTTCGTGGGTCCGGCGCTGATCATCCTGACCATCTACCTGATCTATCCGGTGATCGCGACGCTGTGGCTGTCTTTCTTCGACCGCGGCGGCACGAGTTTCGTCGGGTTCGCCAACTACGAATGGGCGCTGCGCGATCCGGATCTGCGAAACGCGATCATGAACAACATCCTGTGGCTGGCGGTGGTGCCGGCGGCCTGCACCTTCCTCGGCCTGATCATCGCCGTGCTTACCGACAAGATATGGTGGGGCACGATCGCCAAGAGCCTGATCTTCCTGCCGCTGGCCATCTCCTTCGTCGGCGCCAGCGTGATCTGGAAGTTCATCTACGAATATCGTGGCGACGGCCAGATCCAGATCGGCCTGCTCAACGCCATCATCCAGCATTTCGGCGGTCAGCCGCAAGTCTGGATATCGCTGCCGTTCTGGAACAACTTCTTCCTGATGATCATCCTGATCTGGATCCAGACCGGTTTCGCCATGGTCATCCTGTCCTCGGCGCTGCGCGGCATCCCCGAAGAAACGCTGGAAGCCGCCGTCATAGACGGCGCCAACCCGTTCCAGATCTTCTGGAAGATCATGGTGCCGCAGATCTGGGGCACCATCGCGGTGGTGTGGACCACCATCACCATCCTGGTGCTGAAGGTGTTCGACATCGTCTTGACCATGACCAACGGCCAATGGAACAGCCAGGTGCTGGCCAATCTGATGTTCGACTGGATGTTCCGCGGCGGCGGCGACTTCGGCCGCGGCGCGACCATTGCCATCATCATCATGATCGCGGTCATTCCGATCATGATCTGGAACATCCGCCAGGCCAACAAAGAGACGGGAGGGCACTGATATGGCCGTGGCGACCGGAAATTCCTTCGCAAGCCGTTTCGGCGTCCATATCGCGGTGCTCGTCTTCGTGGCGATCTGGACCATCCCCACGCTCGGCATCCTCGTCTCGTCGCTGCGCGACAAGGACCAGATCGTCGCCTCGGGCTGGTGGAATTCGTTCGCCAGTTCCAGCCAGACCGAGGCCGGGCGCCTGCCGGCCGCCTCGGCGCAGACCCAGAAGGACGGCAAGTTCGTCCTCGAGGGCAACATTTTCGGCGACGGCGTCAAGCGCAACATCAGCGCCTTCGGCGTCAAGGCAGCAGCACCTACACAATATCCGGCCGGCACATCAGCCGACCTCGGTGACGGCGTGACCCTGCAGGTCAATGCCGACGGCAGCTTCGTCATGGCATCGCCCAAGGCCTTCGAAGGCGATCGCGGCCAGCGCGTCTACTACGCCTCGTCGGCGCCGCCGAAATTCACCACCGACAACTACCAGACCGTGCTGTTCTCCGAAGGCATCGGCCGCTCCTTCATGAATTCGCTGACGGTCACCATCCCGGCGACCGTGATCCCGATCCTGATCGCGGCCTTTGCCGCCTACGCGCTGGCCTGGATGCGGTTTCCCGGACGCGCCTTGCTGATAGCGGTCATCATCGGCCTTCTGGTGGTGCCGCTGCAGATGTCGCTGATCCCGCTGCTCAGGCTCTACAACGGCGTCGGCACTTTCTTCGGCGTGCCGTCCAAGACCTATCTCGGCATCTGGCTGGCGCATACCGGCTTCGGCCTGCCCTTCGCCATCTACCTGTTGCGCAGCTATATCGCCGGCCTGCCGCGCGAGATCATGGAATCGGCGCGCATCGACGGCGCCAGCGATTTCGAGATCTTCGTCAAGATCGTGCTGCCGCTGTCCTTCCCGGTGCTTGCCTCCTTCGCCATTTTCCAATTCCTGTGGGTATGGAACGATCTGCTGGTGGCAATGGTTTTCCTCGGAACGGCGCCCGATCAGATCGTGCTGACGGCCAAGCTCAATGCGCTGCTCGGCTCGCGCGGCGGCAACTGGGAGATCCTGACGACATCGGCCTTCATCACCATCATCGTGCCGCTGATCGTCTTCTTCTCGCTGCAGCGCTATTTCGTCCGCGGGCTGCTGGCCGGCTCGGTGAAAGGAGGTTGAGACAATGCAATCGGCTTTGAAGGCGACTTCGAAACCAGACCCCGCCATCGACCGCGACTGGTGGCGGGGCGCGGTGATCTATCAGATCTATCCACGCAGCTTTCAGGACTCCAATGGCGACGGCATCGGCGACCTCAAAGGCATCATCGGCAGGCTGCCCTACATTGCCGCCCTTGGCGCGGATGCCATCTGGATCTCGCCTTTCTTCAAATCGCCGATGAAGGATTTCGGCTACGACGTCTCGGATTATTGCGACGTCGACCCGATGTTCGGCACGCTGGCGGATTTCGACGCACTGACGGCGGAGGCGCACCGGCTGGGCCTCAAGGTGATGATCGACGAGGTGCTGTCGCATACCGCCGACATCCATCCTTGGTTCAAGGAAAGCCGCTCGAGCCGCGTCAATCCGAAGGCCGACTGGTATGTCTGGGCGGACGCAAGGCCCGACGGCACGCCGCCCAACAACTGGCTGTCGATCTTCGGCGGCTCGGCCTGGCAATGGGACACCAGCCGCCAGCAATACTACCTGCACAATTTCCTGGCCGAGCAGCCCGACCTCAACTTCCACAACGCGGAAGTCCAGGACGCGCTGCTCGACGTCACCCGCTTCTGGCTGGAGCGCGGCGTCGACGGCTTCCGCCTCGACACCATCAATTTCTACTTCCACAGCCAGGGGCTGGAAAACACCCCGCCGCTGCCACCGGAAGAGCGCAACGACCAGACCGCACCGGCGGTCAATCCCTACAACTACCAGGATCATATCTACGACAAGAGCCGGCCGGAGAACCTCGCCTTCCTCGAGCGTTTCCGGGCGCTGCTCGACGAGTATCCGGCGACCGCCGCGGTCGGCGAAGTCGGCGATTCGCAGCGCGGGCTGGACGTGGTCGCCGCCTATACAGCGGGCGGCAAGCGCGTGCATATGTGCTATTCCTTCGACTTCCTGGCGCCGGAAAAGATCAGCGCCGCCAAGGTCCGCTCGGTGCTGGAGGCTTTTGGCGAGGTGGCCAGCGACGGCTGGTCGTGCTGGGCGTTTTCCAACCATGACGTGATGCGCCCGGCCTCGCGCTGGGCCGCCGGCGAAGCCGACCCGACCGCTTATCTCAAGGTTATCTCGGCATTGCTGATGTCGCTGCGCGGCTCGGTCTGCATCTACCAGGGCGAAGAACTCGGGCTCGGCGAGGCCGACCTGCGCTTCGAGGACCTGCAGGACCCCTACGGCATCCGCTTCTGGCCGGAATTCAAGGGCCGCGACGGCTGCCGCACACCCATGGTGTGGGACGGCAATGCCAGCAATGGCGGCTTCTCCCAGGCAAAGCCCTGGCTGCCGGTGCCGGCCAGCCACCTGTCACAGGCGGTCAACGTGCAGCAAGGTGACGAAACCTCGCTGCTTGAGCATTACCGGCGCTTTCTCGCCTTCCGCCGCGCCCATCCGGCATTGGCCAAGGGCGACATCAGCTTCATCGAAAGCCAGGGCGACACCGTCGCCTTCACCCGCCGGGCGGGCAATGAGGAGATCGTCTGCGTCTTCAATCTGGGCGCTGCGCCAGCGAAGGTTGACCTCGGCAACCGAACCCTGCAACCTTTGGCGGGACACGGATTTTCCGGGCAGGCAAGCACCGGTACGGTCGAACTCGGCGGTTACGGCGTCTGGTTCGGGCGCATAGGCTGAACATCTGAGGAACCACTGGGAGGAAATCAATGGCCGATGTCAATTTGAGACAAGTGAAGAAGTCCTACGGCAATCTCAACATTCTCCACGGCATCGACCTCGACATCAAATCAGGCGAATTCATCGTCTTCGTCGGCCCGTCGGGCTGCGGCAAGTCGACCTTGCTGCGCTCGATCGCCGGGCTTGAGGAAATCACCTCGGGCGAACTCAAGATCGACGGCCAGGTGGTCAACGACGTGCCGCCATCGAAGCGCGGCATCGCCATGGTGTTCCAGTCCTACGCGCTCTATCCGCACATGACAGTCTACGACAACATGGCCTTCTCGATGAAGATCGGCAAGGAAAGCAAGGCCGAGATCGACAAACGGGTGCGGCAGGCCGCCGAAATCCTGCAGCTGACCAAATATCTCGACCGCCTGCCCAAGGCGATGTCGGGCGGCCAGCGTCAGCGTGTCGCCATCGGCCGCGCCATCGTGCGCAATCCAAAAGTGTTCCTGTTCGACGAACCGCTGTCGAACCTTGACGCGGCACTGCGCGTCGCCACGCGTATCGAGATCGCCAAGCTCAAGGAATCGATGCCCAACACGACCATGATCTATGTCACCCACGACCAGGTCGAGGCGATGACGCTGGCCGACCGCATCGTGGTGCTAAAGGATGGCCACATCGAGCAGGTCGGCACGCCCATGGAGCTCTACAAGAACCCCGGCAACCTATTCGTCGCCCAGTTCATCGGCTCGCCGGCCATGAACATCCTGCCGGCCACGGTCGACAAGACGGGCAATCCGACCATCATCAGCCATGTCGGCGGCCGCAAGGCGACGGTGCCGATCGCGACGCCTGCTTCGGCAAAGGGAGCGGCGGTCAGCTTCGGCGTGCGGCCGGAAGATCTCGCGATCGCCAGTGGTGCGGACTATCTGTTCGAGGGGACGGTCGATTATGTCGAGCAACTCGGCGAGGTTCAGTTGGTCTATATCGACATCGGCCGGGCCGACCTGCCGCTGGTGACCAAGCTGCCGGGCAATGTCGAGATCAAGCGCGGCTCGACGCTGCAGTTGACCGCCAATGCCGGCGACCTTCATATCTTCGATGCGGATGGACGGTCGTTCGCGCTGCACGAAGCGGAAGCAAAAGCCGCCTGAGGCCAGCCATGTCTCGACAACAAAAAAAGAGAGCAGCGGGCTGGCCCGCCGCTCTCTTTTTATACATCACGACGGCTGGTTAGTTGTTGCCGAAGAGATTGCGGTCTGCGCCGTGAGGGGCGGACTTCTGCACGTCGCCGGACGAGTTGAGCAGCTTGTAGATGGGTGAGTCGCTGTTGCGGACCGAACCCGTATGCGACGTATCGACATTGACGGTCGACGATGCAGTGGGCTGATTGGCGCCATTGGAGCCATAGTTGTCACTGCCGGCGAAAGCGCTGCCGGAGAGGGCCAGAACGGCGGCGGCAGCAATGAGGATCTTGTTCATTTCCAATACTCCTAACGTCTTGAATTCCACGAGTGGCGAGCGAGCCCGCCACTCGCAACAGGCGTCAACGGCCGAAGAGGTTGCGATCGCTACCCGGCCGGGCAGGCGCCTCGGTGGCCGGAGCCGACTTGCCGATCGATGCGGTGTTCGCGTTGTCGGTCGACGTGACAGCCGCCTGGTTGGCACCGCTCGAACCGTAGTTGTCGCTGCCGGCAAAGGCGCTGCCGGAGAGGGCCAGGACGGCGGCGGCGGCAATGAGGATCTTGTTCATTTTAGGTACTCCTGAATTTGTGGCATCCACCCCGCGCGGCAGGGTCGCCCCGCCGCAAGCCGGGGATCGGCTGTTAGTTGTTGCCGAAGAGATTGTGGTCGGCGCCCTGGGCAGGCGTCTGAGCAGCCGGCTCCGACTTGCTGGTCGAAGCGGTGTACGAGCTGTCGACAGTGGCAGCGGGGGTGGCGGCGTTCGAACCGTAATGGTCGCTACCAGCGAAGGCGCTGCCGGAAATGGCCAGAAGGGCGGCGGCAGTGAGAACAATCTTTTTCATTTTGGGTACTCCAGTATTTTTCCGTCCGTCTAGCGGCGTGTCTTGGGATTAAAATCGCGTCGTTCGGACCGCCCCGATGTGGGAGAGCACCTCTGCTGTTTCCAATCACGAAGTTGTTCAGCGTGGACCATGACTCTACCACTTGAAATTGTACCAGTGATTTCCACATCTGTTATTTTCTGTCGTTATATCAATCAGTTAGCTAAAAATGACACCCCGATCACCAACTGTATCGGAGGCTCGGCGTTCACCCCGTCCTGCACGCACCGTCAACAGAAACGAACCGTTCGGTTCGATTTTAGAATCTGCTAATAGTCACTTTTCGAAACTGTTAACCTTTTCGCCCCCGGCAAAGGGGTCGAAAAACGGTGCCGGCGCGCCTGGCGACAGAAGGCGATTTGATGATGCGACCCCTGTCACGACGTTCCAGCATGCGTGTCGCGCCGCATGGATGCGATGTCGCTTTCATGCCGATGTCGCAAACCCTGCCGTGATTAGATCAGGCATCTCAGGTGCCGCTGCGTGACGACGGAGCGGAGAATTGGGAAGCCGGTCAGATTCCGGCGCTGCCCCCGCAACGGTGGTGGAGTTCAAGTCGCAACGGGAGACCACTGGGCGTAAGCCTGGGAAGGTGTCGCGATGGTCCGTAAGGACGACTCCAGAGCCCGGAAACCAGCCCGAGATGGCTAGAACTCGACTGATCGCGGTGGGCGGTCAAGAGGCGGATGGTGTTTGTCCGGCTTTGCGCCGATCTGCGTCCAGTCCTTCCTCAATCACCACCAGTTCAGTCCTTGAAAATGAGGACAGGACATGGACGCGCGCAACGACATGCTGAGGCTCTTGAACAGCCGCAGACAAGGCTTTTCGCTGGAACAGCCTTTTTACACCGACCCGGACTACTTCAAGCTCGACATGGAGCTGATCTGGTATCGCGACTGGCTGTTCATCGGCCATGATTGCGAATTGCCCAAGCCGGGCAGCTTCATCACCGTGCAGGTCGGCGACTATCCTATCGTGCTGGTGCGCGATCAGCAGGGCAAGATCAACGCCTTCCACAATTCCTGCCGCCATCGCGGCAGCCGCGTCTGCAACAGCGACAAGGGCATGGCCGCCAAACTGGTCTGTCCCTATCACCAGTGGACCTATGAGCTGGACGGGCGTCTGCTGTTCGCCCGCCAGATGGCCGAGGGGTTCGACAAGAGCCAGTTCGGGCTGAAGCCGGTCGCCTGCGAAAGCGTCGCCGGTTATGTCTTCATCTGCCTGGCCAAGGAGCCGGCCGACTTCGCGCCGATGCGGGCGATGATCGAGCCCTATCTCAAGCCGCACCGGCTCAGCGAGGCCAAGATCGCCTTCGAGAGCACGATCATCGAGAAGGGCAATTGGAAGCTGGTCTGGGAAAACAACCGCGAATGCTATCATTGCGCGGGCAATCATCCCGAACTGTGCAAGACGTTCCCGGAAGCACCGACGGTGACCGGCGTACAAGGCGCCGATAGCGATCCGGAGATGCTGGCGCACTGGGCGAAATGCGAAGCTGTTGGCCTGCCCAGCAAATTCCGCATCGACCCGGCCGGGCAATACCGCGCCACCCGCGCGCCGCTGCTGCGCGATGCCCAGAGCTACACGATGACCGGCAAGCGGGCGGTGCGGAAGGACCTGTCCGACAGCGTCTCGGCCGACCGCATCGGCACGCTGATGCACTATCACTACCCGACGACCTGGAACCACATCCTCGTTGATCATGCCGTCACCTTCCGCGTGCTGCCGGTCAGCGCCACCGAAACGGCGGTGACGACGAAGTGGTTGGTGCACAAGGACGCGGTCGAGGGTGTCGACTACGATCTCGCCGAACTCACCTATGTCTGGACCGAGACCAACGACCAGGATCGCCGCATCGTCGAGGAGAACGCTTTCGGTATCCTGTCGCCGGCCTATGAACCCGGCCCGTATTCGGAGCTGCATGAAGGCGGCGTCATCCAGTTCGTCGACTGGTATGCCCGCTTCATCGGTCCGCGCCTGGCCGAAGGCGGGCGGCCGACGCTGCGCAGCGTCGCCTAGCGCATGTCACCCAAAAGTGTGCAGCGGTTTTGGGATCACGACATCCGCAAAATGAAAGGTATGCAGGGATGAATGCGATGACCGACCTTGGCCTCTATCGCCATCTCGACCAGATGGCGCCGTGGAACGACAGGCTGCAGGTGCTGGAAGTGACCGGTGTCAGCGACGAGGCGCCCGACGTCAAGACCTTCACCTTCCGGTCCGACAACCAGACCTGGTTCCGCTACAAGCCGGGCCAGTTCGTGACGCTGGAACTGCCGACGCCGGATGGGCCGCTGATGCGCACCTACACGCTGTCGTCGTCGCCGTCGCGGCCGTTCTCGATCGCGGTGACGGTGAAGGCGCAGGCGGGCAGCATCGGCACACGCTGGATGTTCGATCACCTGGCGCCCGGCTCGCACGTCAAGGCCTATGGACCGGGCGGCGACTTTTCACTGCACAGCCATCCGGCGGCGAAATATCTGTTCGTCTCGGCCGGCTCTGGCGTGACGCCGATGATGTCGATGCTGCGCTGGCTGAACGACTGTGCGCCATGGACCGATGTCGGTTTCGTCAACTGCGCGCGGCGCCCGGAAGAAATCATCTTCCGCAAGGAACTCGAACTGCTCGGGGGCCACATGCCTGGCCTGTCGCTCGGCTTCATGATCGAGGAACGGTCGAGCCGCGAGGGCTGGTACGGCCATATGGGCCGCATCGACGCCATCCGGCTGCCGCTCCTGGCACCCGATTTCCGCGAACGCGAAATCTTCTGCTGTGGGCCCGATCCCTTCATGCGCGCCGTGCGCGGCATGCTCGAAGCCGCCGGCTTCGACATGGCAAAGTACCATCAGGAAAGCTTTGCCGCGCCGACCGTGGACGAAGTCCCGGCACCGTTTGCCGCGCCGGCTGAAGACGGCGCGGCAATTTCCGTCGAAGCCGCGACGCCGATCCGCTTCGCGCTTTCGGATGTCGACGCCGACTGCGTCGCCGGCCAGACCGTGCTGCAGACCGCGCGCGCCTCGGGCGTGCGGATACCGGCGGCCTGCGAATTCGGCCTGTGCGGAACTTGCAAGGTGAAGAAAGTCTCCGGCAGCGTCGAGATGAGCCACAATGGCGGCATCCTCGATCATGAGATCGACGACGGCTTCATCCTGGCCTGTTGTTCCAAGCCATTGTCGGCGCTGGAAATCGAGGCTTGATCCGCCCGTCCTTCGACTGATCCCGGAAATGTCGGCGCCTTGCCGGCAAAGGTTACCTTGCCAAGGAACGACCGAAAGTCTACAGGCGTTGTCGGTGGAAGCGGTCCTGCTGGCGGGCAGGGATGTAAAGCGGGGCAACAATGAAGCATGAATCCCATGCCTATGCGGTTGCGAGCCGGGATATCGTTTTCGAATCCTTCGATGGCGAGGCCGTGGTGCTCAACCTTGCCAATGGCAAATATTTCGGCTTCTCCGATTCCGGCAGCAAGGCGTGGCAGGTGCTTTCGTCCGGAGCGGACGCCCAGGCTCTGATCGGGCTGGCCGCGGGCGGCTCGACAATAAGCCAGGCCGAACTCGAACACTTCATATCGCAGCTGCTCGAACTGGGTTTGCTGGTGCGTTCGGAAGCGGCGGCGCAGCCACTGCCGGGCGAATTGCAAGCCGAGCTTGCCGCCACCAGCGAGCCGCTCAATGTCAGCATCCACGACGACCTCGCGGACCTGATCGTCGTTGATCCCATCCATGAGGTCGAGGAACCCCTTGGCTGGCCGGCGGTCAAGCAGGCTTCCTGATCGGCCGGCCGCAGCCGTGATGGAAGGCGCTTGATGCCGCGCGTCACGCTCGA
Organism: Mesorhizobium sp. M8A.F.Ca.ET.021.01.1.1; assembly: GCF_003998025.1. Classification (NCBI taxonomy): domain Bacteria; kingdom Pseudomonadati; phylum Pseudomonadota; class Alphaproteobacteria; order Hyphomicrobiales; family Phyllobacteriaceae; genus Mesorhizobium; species Mesorhizobium sp. M8A.F.Ca.ET.021.01.1.1. The sequence continues at coordinate 13,312 of NZ_RZSJ01000018.1, read as the reverse complement.
AACTCTGCCGGACTACGCCCGGTATCTCATCGCCTCCGCTGAAGGCGCTGCCTCGCGCTATCCGACCATCCGGCGGGTTCGGCTGCCCGGGCTGGAACTGGCCGTGCATCTGGGTCACGGTGTGCTCGCCGACGCCCTGAGCCATGCATTTGTCGAGGCCGCTCACGATCAGCCGGAACCGTCCACCTGCCGCATCTTCATCGCTCATCCCGGCATCGACGGCATCCCGGAGCCGGCGCGATGGGGCGACGCGCATTTCACCGAGCACGGTTTTGCCAAACGGCTCGCCGAAGCCGGGTTGCGCGGGCACTATTTCCACGACCTGGATTTCTGGCAGATCTACGATCCGCAACGTTGCGTTGGCGTACAGCTGATGGCCTCGGCCGATGCCTTTCCGCCCTGGGAGCCGGGGGCACCGCTGCGCGCCTTCCTGCATTGGGAATACGCCGCGCGAGGCATGCGGCTGACCCATGCCGGCACGCTCGGCATCGATGGCAAGGGTATTCTCCTTGCCGGCTCGGGTGGAGCCGGCAAATCCGGCACCGTCGCCGCTGGCCTGCTCAACGGACTAGACAGTGTCGGCGACGACTATGTGCTGATCGATCTCGCCGGAGGCGTGACCGCGCGGCCCCTTTTCTCGACGCTGAAGCAGGACGCGCGAGGTTTCACGCGGCTGGGCCTGCAAAGGCGGCTAACGGCGCAAGGCCCGCTGAACTGGCAGGGCAAGCACATGTTTCACGTCGATGAGATCGCGCCTGGGCCGGTGCCCGCGATGCTGGACATCGTTGCGCTGATGGTGCCACATATTAGCGGTGGCGGAGCAAGTTCGATCATGCCGGTGTCGCGCAGGGATGCCATGATTGCCTTGGCGCCGTCCGGCATCGCACAGATGCCGGGCGAACGCGAAAGCGGCTTTCGCTTCTTCAGCGAATTGACGCGCCGCCTGCCGTGCTTTCGTTTGTCCCTCGGCACCGACCCGGCGGAGATCGCCGGCACGATCGAGGACGTCCTGACACGAGGCGCCCGGTGAAGCTCAGCGTGATCATGCCTGTGTACAATCGCGAGCGCTACGTCGTCCCGGCGCTGCGCTCGTTGATCAGGCAGCGCGCTGACGCCGGCTTCGACATCATCGTCATCGACGATGGCTCCACGGACGCCTCGGTGGAGGCAGTACGGTCGACGATGCGCGAGGCGCCCTGCATCCGCCTGTTTCTGCAACCCAATATGGGTGTCGCGAGGGCGCGCAATGCCGGGCTGAGACGGTTGCCGCCGGATGCCGGATTTGTGTCGTTCCTCGATTCCGACGACATCTCGCTTGCCGGGCGCTTCAAGGCGGATCTGGCTTGCTTCGAGACGGACCCGGGCCTTGACCTGACCTACTCCCTGATGACCCTGGCAGAGCAGATAGACGATGACACGATGGAGCCGGTAGCGGGCAGCCGCACTGTAACGCTGCGCGGCATTTCAATGAGCACCGGACCGTTCAGCCGGGCGCTTGTCGATCGCATAGGCTGTTTCGACGAGGAATTCGACCAGTGCGAGGACACTGACTATCTGCTGCGCATCTTCGAAACGGGTCCGAATTACCGTCTTCTGGAGACCGTCGCGATCTACTACAGGCGCCACGCCGGCAATATCACCCGGAAGCGCGAGGCCCGGCTCCGCGACCACATGCGGGCGATCCACAAATTGATCCGGCGACGCCGGGCGAACCCGTCCCTGCGTGAGATTCCCGGCATTTTCGAGCTCAAGAGCACGCCCGACTGGCGGGTGTTTTGATGCGGGATATCTCGCGATCAAAACGGGTGGTGCAGCAGCGGCCGCGAGGCCGAGGATGAGGCTGAGCGTGATCATGCCGGTCTACAATCGCGAGGCCTATGTCGGCGCCGCGCTGCGCTCGCTGCTCAGGCAAGCCGACGCCGCCGATCTCGACATCATCGTCATCGACGACGGTTCGACCGACGGCTCGGTCGAGGCCGTGCGCGCGATGATGGATGATCATTCCTGCATCCGGCTGTTCCGGCAAGACAACATGGGGGTGACCCGAGCGCGCAACAGCGGGCTCAGGCAGCTCAAGCCCGAGGCGGAACTGGTGTCGTTCCTCGATTCGGACGACATCTCGCCAGCGGGGCGCTTCGGAGCCGATGTCGAGCTTTTCCGGAAGAATCCCGATCTCGACCTGACCTATTCGAGGATGATGCTGGTCGACAAAATCGATGATGGGACCTTGGAGCCCATGGCGGACAGCAACAGCATCACGGTTCGCGGCATTCACCTGTCGGCGGCGATCTTCGCGCGCCGCCTCGTCGCGCGCATAGGCGATTTCGACGAGGATTTCGTCCAGGCCGAAGATACCGACTACCTGCTGCGCGGTTTTGAGATCGGCCCCAGATACGTGCTTCCCGACACGGTCGCGCTCTATTACAGACGGCATGCGGGCAATATGACGAGGCAAGAGGACGTCCAGTCGCGGGAATTCCTGCGCGCTATCTATAAATCCATGAAGCGGCGCAAGGCCGACCCGTCGCTGCGGCCGATCGAAGGGATCTTCGAGCTCGACAAACTGTCAGATTGGCGTGCCCTGTGATGGACGGATACGGCGTCGTCATACCGGCCTTCAACGCCAGCGGCACCATCGCAGAGACGCTGCGATCGGTTGCGGCGCAGACGGTGCGGCCGGAGCTGGTGGTGATCGTCGACGACGGATCAACCGACGATCTCGCCGCGGCGATCGGCGGAACAGACCTGCCGCTGCAATTGCTGCGCCAGGCAAATGCCGGACCGGGCAGCGCCACGACCAGAGGCATCGCCGCGCTGTCAACGCCGTTCATCGCGACGCTCGACGCCGACGACCTTTGGCTGCCGACCAAGATCGAGGATCAGCTTGCATATCTGCAAGGATTGCCCGGCACATCGGGCGTCTTCTGCCATTTGCGAAACTTCCGCAATGACCGGCCCGATGCACCCGAGGACGCGGTCGTGCCCGGCTGGTCGCGGACCACGATGCTGATCCGGCGCGAGGCCGCCGAGACCGTCGGACCCGTCGTCGATCCGCCGGGCGGTCGCGGCGAAATGATCGACTGGATCGCGCGGGCACGCGAGGCGAGCCTTGCCCTCGACATGATGGAAGAGGTGCTGGCGCTGCGCCGCATCAGGCCCGGCAGCCTGTCGTACGGACGCGATGCGACGCGCGACCGCGGCTATCTCGAAGTGGCGCGGCTGGCCATGCTGCGACGGGTCCGAAACAAGACCGGCGCGGACTGATGGCGCGCATCCGCCGCATCAGCCGCCGTTTCCCGGACTATGGCTGGCCCTGGCCGACGGGCGGGCTCGACCAGTTGCTCAAGGCCGCGCTTCTTGCCGACGACGACGCGGCCGCCGGTTGCGCGATGGAGTGGCTGAGCGCCAACGACATCGATCTCGTCTCCTTCAGGGAGCATCGGCTGCTTGCCGCCATCTGCGACCGGTTCGGCCGGAAATTGGCCGGCCATTCCGCCTATCCACGTCTTGTCGGTCTGCAAAAGATGCTGTGGACCAAGTCGCGCATGGCGATGCGCGAGGCCGAACCGGCGCTGCAGGCGATGACGGACGCCGGATGCCTGGTGATGCTGATCAAGGGCGCCAGTCGCATTGCCTTGGACGCGTCGGCGCAGCGTGGCCGGGTGGCGCACGACATCGACATATTGGTGCGGCCGCAGGACATGGGAACGGCGTTCGACGTGCTGCGCGACCGCGACTGGCAGATCGCCACCGGGGTGAGCCCGCAATATCTGAGGACAAGACTGGCGTCGTTGCGGTCGATGAACTTCTTCAAGGGCAATTATGGCGACATCGACCTGCACCAGCTTGCCTATGACGGTTCCCAGCAAAGCGATGAGGACGACCAGGCGATCTGGCGGCGGGCGGCGGCGGCCGAATTCAGTGGTGTCGGCGTGCTGGTGCCGTCGCCGGCGGACCGCATCGCGCTGGCCATCGCGCATGGCGGGCTCGACGCCCACACGCACAGCGATTGGCTGGTCGATTGCGCGGTAGCCATTCGCGTCGGCGACGTCGACTGGGACGTGTTCCTCGACGTTGTCGCCAGGCGTGGCCTTGCCGTTGCCGCAGCGGTGGCGCTCTCCTATCTCGCGCTCGAAATAGGCGTGGCGGCGCCGGACAGGGTGCTGGCGCGCCTGCTTGAGATGGCCGACCGTACAGGCCTTTCGCGCTGGTCGGCCATGCTGCAAGCCAAGCCACGGACCGACTTCGGCAGGCTGGTCTGGTTGTCGCGCGGCTTTGCCAAGCAGTTGCGTCTGCGACGCAAGAGCGGCCGGCTTCGGCAGGAGCCGCCCGCCAGGGCATGGCGCGGAAAAGCATGGCGCGACGGGCCGGCCCGTCGCGAGCAGCCGGAAGCACCGTCGCCCCTGGTGTTCTCGCAGACCATACCTTGCCCGCCGACGGCAGGGGAGATGATGCTGGACATCACGGTCAGGATCAGCGTTCCGCCGGTCCGGCGCCGTATCGAAATGGAGATCAACCGGGGTGACGACCACGTCGCGCGTCTGCGTGCGATGGCCATCAGCCGGTCCGGTGGGGAAAGGGTGCTGCGCTTTCGCGGCAAGGTTACAGTCGACGGCCGGCAGCATGCCCTGACGCTGGAGGCGCGGCCGTCGCGGCAATTCCGCCAATGGGATGACCAGGCGACGGTCGCCGCCTATGGCGCATTGCCTTTCCATCTGGTCTCGGCGACCTTTTCGCCGCTGCGCTGAGATATCGGAGTTCACCCGCCAGGGTCGCGATGGCGGCACGAGCGGATCGAGCCCGATGGACACCCCGCGGAAGAGAGCCGAGGGCACGGCAATGGTTCACCGTGGCGATGATATCCGGCCGTCAGCTATCGTCGAGGTCACGCGTTCGCGAGCCCGTATGTCGGCAAGCATCCATGCCGACAGCGACAAGGGCACCAACACGCCGATGCCAAGCCCGATGCCGTTCACCAGATGAGCGATGGCAGGATAGAGCCAGACGAGCGCCAGGAAAATCCGGGGCATGCTGGCGCGCCTCGAAAACAGGTAGGCGACGGCAACGGCGAGACCGACGGTGTCGTAGCTGTAGCCGTACGGCGTCGCGACCGTTGCCAGCACGGCGGTGAGGACCACTCTTTCGCCATGCACGACCTGCCGCCGTGGCAACCAGACCCAGATGGCGGCGCAGATTGCGCCAATGGTCGCAGCGGCTTGCATCGCATAGGCCACTGTCAGCCCGGCGCCGCATGCGCGCGCCAGGAAGAACATGGTTGCGGCATTGGCCTGGTAGGGTTGCGGATAGGGTGCCTCCAGGATCGCCGTCATCAGGGGGCGGGTTTCGGTCCAGAACAGATGCCAGACGTCGAATCCGAGTGAGAGCCCGGTCAAAATGAACAGCGCCGCCGATGACAGAGCCGCTGCGGCGATGGCACGCCAGTTGCCGCTGGCCAGCAGGCAGAACGGCACCAGAATGCCCAGATGCGGCTTGATCGTCAGCAGACCGAACAGCAGCCCGGCCAGGATTGGCCGCTTCGGCGCCACCGCCAGTCCGCCAATGAGAAGAGCGGTGGTCAGGGCGCCGTTCTGGCCGAAGATGGCGTTGACGAAGACGGCTGGACACACAAGGACGGCCGCTTCGGCCAGCGTGCCCAGTTTCAGCGGCCGCACCGCCAGCCACAGGCAGAAGACGGTGCCGAAAGTCCAGATGAAATAGGCCGCAAAGATCGGCAGCAGCGCGAGCGGCGCACCGAAGATCAGGATGCTGGGCGGGTAGCTCCATTCCTGGTTGGGAAGATCGGGCGAAAACATCCGCCGCAAGGCCGCGCGATAGCTGTCGACGTCAAACAGCCAGGCTACATGGCCGTCGAGCGCCATGCGTCCGCCGGCCCACAGATTGGTGAAATCCCAATAAGGCAGCCGGTCGCTGAGTTCGGAGAAGCCGTGCTCGTCGAAGGTCCACAAGGCAAGATGGTAGCGCAGCCCGATCAGGATTCCGGTGCACAGCACAAGTGCCGCGAACCGAAAATCGGCTCGATTGCGGGCAGTCTGATCGGCCTGTGCCATTGCGCTGTTTCCAAGACCCTGTCCGCCTTGATAAGCGACGCGCGTTAAGATCGGCTTATGTGGAGGTCTCGCCGGGCTTCGTCACCCGCCGCAGCGTCAGATTGATCCTGCCGCCGTTCTTGAGCAGCGCGGAGGTCGAAGGGTAGATGCGGTCGACGCCATGGAAGGCAAGACGGCCCTCGCCGCCAAGCACGACGACATCGCCGCTTTTCAGCCTGAACGATTTGGTAGCGCCATCGCGCGTTGTCTGGCCGACCCTGAACAGACAGTCGTCGCCCAGCGAGACAGAGACGACGGGAGCCGAGAAATCGGCCTCGTCGCGATCCTGATGCAGGCCCATCTTTGCGTCGGGCGTGTAGAAATTGATCAGGCAGGCCTCCGGTGGATTCGGATAGCCCGACACCTGCCGCCACAGGTCGAGCAGGCTGTCGGGGATAGGCGGCCATGGCTCTCCGGTCAGCGGATGCGTCGGCTGGTAGCGATAGCCGCGTTCCTTGTCGGTGACCCAACCGAGCGGACCGCAATTTGTCATGCGCACGCTCATCTCCTTGCCGGTCCGCGGCATGGCCGGCACGAACAACGGCGCTTGCTGGACGATGCTCCTCACCTCCTCGACCAGCGTCTCCTGGACGGCGCGGGACAGATGGGCCGGCATGTGGCGGACGCCTTTGGGCAGAACGAGCATGGACTGGTTCACCTTGCTAATGTTCGGAGCCGCAAGATGCCACCATCACAGGCAGAGGGCGACCCGAAAGCCGTCGTCGTTTTTCACTGAAATTGCCCGGGCAGAACGCGCGGTGAATTCGTTTGCCCGATTGGCCAAAGGCGGTTGACGGGCACGATTGGCGTGCTGCTTAATCGTTCTCCACCCGACCGCGCAGCCTCTTCACTGTCGATCGCCCGGCCTTGGTCTTGAGCCGCCGCTCAACCGCGCCTTTCGACGGCCGCGTCTTCTTGCGCGGCGGCGGCGGTGGTTCGGCGGCCTTGGCGACCAGTGCCGTGAGCCTGGCCCGCGCATCGGCGCGGTTCTGTTCCTGGGTACGGAAGCGTCCGGCCTCGATGACGATGACACCGTCCTTGGTGGCGCGCTGGCCGGCAAGTTTTATGGTCCGCTCGCGCACACGGTCCGACAGGCCCTCGGCGTTCTGCGCGTCGAAGCGAAGCTGCACCGCCGTCGCCACCTTGTTGACGTTCTGGCCGCCGGGACCGGACGAGCGGATGAAATCCTCGTGCAAGTCGCCCGGGTGGATCACGGCCTCGCCTGAGATGATGATGTCGTCGTCGATCGGCATGCCGCAGTCATGGCGCGGCGGACCGAAAAAGAAAAGGCCCGATCGAAACCGGGCCTTCACTGGTGCCACGCGGCAATGATGCTGAGCGGCTTGGCGATTACTCCGCCGCTTCCTGCATGCGAGGTGCTGCCCCCAGCACCACGGCGTCGACATGGCTTTCGAATTTCTCGAAATTGACGGCGAACATGCCGACCAGCCTTGCCGCCTGCCGGTCGTAGGCCGCCTTGTCCGCCCAGGTTGAGCGCGGGTCGAGAATGGCGCTGTCGACGCCCGGCGCCGCCACCGGCACCTCGAAGCCGAAATTGGCGTCGGTGCGGAAAGCGCCTGCCTTCAGCGAGCCGTCGAGGGCGGCAGCGAGCAGCGCGCGCGTCGCCTTGATCGGCATACGCTTGCCGGTGCCATGCGCGCCGCCGGTCCAGCCGGTGTTGACCAGCCAGCAATCGGCGCCATGGCGGGCAATAAGTTCGCGCAGAAGGTTGCCATATTCCGACGGATGGCGCGGCATGAAGGGCGCGCCGAAACAGGTCGAGAAGGTCGCCTCGGGCTCGGTGACGCCTTTTTCGGTTCCGGCGACCTTGGCCGTGTAGCCGGAGAGGAAATGATACATGGCCTGCGCCGGCGTCAGCCGGGCGATCGGCGGCATCACGCCGAAAGCGTCGGCGGTCAGCATGATGATGTTCTTCGGATGACTGGCGCGCCCGGTCTTCGAGGCGTTGGGGATGAAGTCGAGCGGATAGGCACAGCGTGTGTTTTCGGTGAGCCTGCCGTCATTGAAATCCGGCACTGCGTCGGCATCTAGCACGACATTTTCCAGCACCGTGCCAAAGCGTTGCGTGGTGGCGAAGATCTCCGGCTCGGCTTCCACCGACAGCTTGATCGTCTTGGCGTAGCAGCCGCCTTCGAAATTGAAGATGCCGTGCGGGCCCCAGCCATGCTCGTCGTCGCCGATCAATGTGCGGGACGGATCGGCCGACAGCGTCGTCTTGCCGGTGCCCGACAGGCCGAAGAAGATGGCGGCATCGCCGGCCGGTCCTTCATTGGCCGAGCAGTGCATCGGCATCACGCCCTTCTCCGGCAGGAGGTAGTTGAGCATGGTGAATACCGACTTCTTCATCTCGCCCGCATAGGAGGTACCGCCGATCAGCACGATCTTGCGCGTCAGGTCGACGGCGATCACCGTTTCGGTGCGGCTGCCATGGCGGACGGAATCGGCGCGGAAGGACGGCAGGTCGATGATCGTCATGCCGGGCACGAACTGTTCGAGTTCGGCCGCGTCGGGACGGATGAGCAGGTTGCGGATGAACAGCGAGTGCCAGGCAAATTCGGTGATCACCCTGGTGGGCAGCTTGAGCTCCTCGTCGGCGCCGCCGACCAGATCCTGTACATAGAGATCCTTGTCCTCGGCGTGGGCCTGGAAATCGGCGAGCAAGACGTCGAATTGAGCGGGCGAGATCGCCTTGTTGTTGTCCCACCAGACATGCGGCTCGGTGGCGCCGTCGCGAACGACGAACTTGTCCTTGGGCGAGCGGCCAGTGTGCTGGCCGGTCTCGGCGACGAGCGCGCCATGGGCGGTCAGCCGGGCTTCGCCGCGCCGGATCGCTTCCTCATAGAGGGCGGCCGCGCCGAAATTGTAGCGCACCATGCCGGAGGTTTTCAGACCGATACGATCGATCGCGCAGGCACGATTGCGTTTGCCGATTTCCGACATTGGAGACCTTTCTCAAGATTTGCCGCATCCTTGCCGGCGTATTTCCGGCACACCCGCCAAGCAGGCCAGGATGGTCAGAACCAGAAAAGCCAAATGATATCAAATCATTAATCGATTTAAATATTTTGAAAGTTGTTTAAATCGTTTATATATGCGAAAAGTTTCGTGGTTGCCCAAAGGATTGGCGATGTTCGTTCGTCCAATCCGTGTCGAGGTTGAATTGTGGCCGGCGGCACCCTGCTCGTGACAGCGGACAAGGCCTACGCCACATTTTGTACCTAATTTGTCCTGCAAAAGCCCCTTCTCTACGAAAGAAGGGACAGCTCATGAGGGAGCCGCTTGAAATGGCAACAATCGCGCTTGTCGATGACGACCGCAACATTCTGACGTCGGTGTCGATCGCCCTCGAATCCGAGGGATATCGTGTCGAGACCTACACGGATGGTGCGTCCGCGCTGGAAGGCCTGGCGGCGCGGCCGCCGAATCTCGCCATCCTCGACATCAAGATGCCGCGCATGGACGGCATGGAGCTTCTGCGCCGGATGCGCCAGAAATCCGACCTGCCGGTGATCTTCCTGACCTCCAAGGACGATGAGATCGATGAATTGTTCGGTCTCAAGATGGGCGCCGACGACTTCATCCGCAAACCGTTCTCGCAGCGCCTGCTGGTCGAGCGGGTGCGCGCCGTATTGCGCCGGGCCAGTGCCCGCGAGGCCGCGGCAAAAGCGCCCAGCCAGCAGGCTCGCTCGCTCGAACGCGGCCAACTCGTCATGGATCAGGAGCGCCATACCTGCACCTGGAAGGGCGAGCCGGTAACGCTCACCGTCACCGAGTTCCTGATCCTGCATTCGCTGGCGCAACGCCCCGGCGTGGTAAAAAGCCGTGATGCGCTGATGGATTCGGCCTATGATGAGCAGGTCTATGTCGACGACCGCACGATCGACAGCCACATCAAGCGGCTGCGCAAGAAGTTCAAGGCCGTCGACGACGACTTTGAAATGATCGAAACCCTTTACGGAGTCGGATACCGGTTCCGCGAAGCGTAAAGCCTAGGCAGGAGCTGCTATTCGATGGCAGTGGAAGCACAACGAAGCAGACCGGCGGCCGCTGCCAGGCGGCCGTCGCGCATCATGCCGTCCTTCGTGTCGAAATTCACGGTGCCTATGCGCCGATTCCTCGGCCACCATATCTTTTCCAGCCTGACGCGGCGTATCCTCTTCCTCAATCTCGCCGGGCTGGCGGTGCTCGTCACCGGCATCCTCTACCTCAACACCTTCCGCGACGGTCTGATCGACGCGCGCGTCGAAAGCCTGATGACGCAGGGCGAGATCATCGCCGGCGCCATCGCGGCGTCGGCGACGGTCGAGACGGATTCGATCAGCATCGACCCGGAAAAGCTGCTCGAGCTGCAGGCCGGCGAAAGCCTGGGACCTGGCTCGGACCAGCTCGACAATCTGGATTTTCCGATCAACCCAGAGCGCGTGGCGCCGGTGCTGCGGCGGCTGATCTCGCCGACCCGCACCCGCGCCCGCATTTATGACCGCGACGCCAACCTGCTGCTCGATTCACGCCATCTCTATTCGCGCGGCCAGATCCTGCGCTACGACCTGCCGCCGGTCGAAGAGGAAGAACCCGACCTTGTCGAGCGCGTCCAGAAATTCATCTTCGACTTCTTCCGCAACACCGACCTGCCGGTCTATCACGAGCAGCCGGGCGGCAACGGCGCCGCCTTTCCGGAGGTGGTCAAGGCGCTGACCGGCAGCCCGTCGACCATCGTGCGTGTCTCGGAACAGGGCGAGCAGATCGTCTCGGTGGCGGTGCCGATCCAGCGTTTTCGCGCCGTTCTCGGTGTGCTGATGCTGTCGACCGAAGGCGGCGATATCGACAAGATCGTCGCCGCCGAACGCAAGGCGATCCTGCGCGTCTTCGGCATCGCGGCGCTCGTCACCGCCATCCTGTCGATGCTTTTGGCCTCCACCATCGCCAACCCGCTGCGCCGGCTGTCGGCGGCGGCCGTGCGGGTGCGCCGCGGCGTCAAGAGCCGCGAGGAAATCCCCGACTTTTCCGACCGCCAGGACGAGATCGGCAATCTGTCGATAGCCGTGCGCGACATGACCAACGCGCTCTATGCGCGCATCGAGGCGATCGAGAGTTTCGCCGCCGATGTTTCGCATGAGCTGAAGAACCCGCTGACGTCGCTGCGCAGCGCCGTCGAGACGTTGCCCCTGGCGAAAAATGATACCTCGCGCGCACGTCTGATGGAGATCATCCAGCATGACGTCAAACGGCTGGACCGCCTCATCACCGACATTTCCGATGCCTCCCGCCTCGACGCCGAACTGGCGCGCGAGGACGCGGGAACCGTCGACCTGAAGAAATTCGTCACCGACCTCGTCGCTGTTTCGCGTGAAACGACGCGCAACAAGAAGGCGGTCGAGATCGAGCTCAAGGTTGCCAAGCTGCCACAGGGCGCCAAGGGCTATGTCGTCGTCGGCCATGACTTGCGCATCGGCCAGGTCATCACCAACCTGATCGAGAACGCCCGCTCCTTCGTGCCCGAGGATCATGGCCACATCAGCCTGTCTCTGGCGCGCGCCGGCAAGTTCAACATCCTGACCGTCGACGACAATGGGCCCGGCATCCGCGCCGACACGATCGACCGCATCTTCGAACGCTTCTACACCGACCGGCCGGCCGGCGAGGCGTTCGGCCAGAATTCGGGGCTTGGCCTGTCGATCTCCAGGCAGATCGTCGAGGCCCATGGCGGCACGCTGACCGCCGAAAACATTCCCGGCACCAAGCCCGGCGAGATCAAGGGCGCACGCTTCGTCGTGACGCTGCCGGCCGAGGGATGACCTTGGCCCTGATATAACCATGCCCGAAGCCGCCGAGCAGCCTGAAAACATCCACGGAACCGCGATCCTGGTCGGCGATCGCGGCGTCCTCATCACCGGCCCGTCCGGGGCCGGCAAGACGACACTGGCGCTGACGCTCCTGGACCATTGCCGGGCGCGCGCGCTGTTCTCGCGGCTGATCGGCGACGACAGGCTGCTTGCCTCGGCACACGCCGGGCGACTGGTCTGCCGCGTGCCGCCGACCATCGCCGGTCTCGCCGAGGTGCCTGGGTTCATGCCGCGCCCGCTACCATTCGAGCCGGGCGGCGTGATCGACCTGCATGTGCGGCTTGTGCCGAAGGCGGAAATGGCCCGTTTCCAGGAGGAACTCAGTGAGCCGGTCGCAGGCTGCCCGGTGCCGCGTATCGACCTTGCGGAGCGCAACGCCGCCACGGCCTTGCCGGCCATCATGGCGCGGCTGTCGATCGCGCCTTTTCTATGATCCGCCCTGGGTTTTTTGCTGCAATGCGTCAAAATGGCATGGGCCGGCGCAATTTTGGGCTTGTCAACGGGCCGCGCGTCGACAAGATAGCGCTCCCGCCGCCTGGATTGGCTGGCGAGCATAAAATGCGCCTGTGAAGCGGCGATGACGGGAGCCACCAAAGAATGATCGGACTCGTGCTTGTAACGCACGGTCAACTGGCCACCGAGTTCCGACATGCCGTCGAACATGTCGTCGGGCCACAAGACAATTTCGAAACCGTGGCGATCGGTGCCGACGACGATATGGAGCAGCGTCGCCGCGACATCGTCGACGCGGTCGCCCGTGTCGATACAGGGGCAGGTGTGATCGTGCTGACCGACATGTTCGGCGGCACGCCATCCAACCTGGCCATCTCGGTGATGGAGTCCGGCCGCACCGAAGTGATCGCCGGCATGAACCTGCCGATGCTGATCAAGCTGTCGTCGATCCGCAAGGGCGACAACATGGCGGCGGCGCTCGATGAAGCGCAGGCCGCGGGCCGCAAATACATCAATGTCGCCAGCCAGCTTCTGAGCAGCAAATGAACGCGATATTCCCGGAAAAAGACCAGATCGTCCGGGAGTTTCCGATCGTCAACCAGCGCGGCCTGCATGCGCGCGCCTCGGCGAAATTCGTCCAGCTCGCCAGCGGCTTCAACGCCTCTGTCCATGTCGAGAAGGACGGCGTCCAGGTCGGCGGCACGTCGATCATGGGCCTGATGATGCTGGCCGCCAGCCCGGGATACTCGATCCGCGTCACCGCCAGCGGCCCGGAGGCGCTCGAGGTCATGGATGCGCTGGAGCAGCTTGTCGCCTCCCGTTTCGGCGAAGAGTGCTGACCCCGAAATCAGCCCTCCGGGACATGCACGAATAAAGATTTCTTTATAT